>CAXNJC010000064.1:0-6805 GCA_964202525.1 Pirellulales bacterium | reverse complement strand
TCGGCGGCCCGGTCTCGCCCACGCCGGCCTTCCGCCTCGGCGAGAAGACGAGCGATCCACTCGCCATGTATCTCGTCGATATGTACACGGTGGGCACCAACCTCGCCGGCATCGGCGGCATCTCGTTCCCCTGTGGCTTCACGAAGGGGGGCCTGCCGATTGGCTTCCAGCTCCAGGGCCCGGCGCTGTCCGAGCCGCTCCTGCTGCGGGCCACCGACCGCTACCAGAAGCTCACCGCCTGGCATACCCGCCGCCCGCCGCAGCCCGCCTGACGCCGCCATCATGTCGAAGCCCGCCACCGCCGTGTCTGCCGAACCGTTCACGACCGTGATCGGCCTCGAGGTGCACGTGCAGCTGCTCACGCAGACGAAGCTCTTCTGCGGCTGCTCGACGAAGTTCGGCTCACCCCCCAACACGCAGGTCTGCCCGACGTGCCTCGGGCTGCCGGGGTCGCTGCCGGTGATGAACCGGCGTGCCTTCGAGCTCGCGATCCAGGCGGCCCTCGCCCTGAACTGCAAGATTGCCCCCTCCACGAAGTGGGACCGCAAGAACTACTTCTACCCCGACCTGCCGAAGGGCTACCAGATCAGCCAGTACGATCTGCCCTTCTCGAGCGACGGCCATCTCGAGGTGGTCGATCCAAAGGGGGCGTTCTCGCGGAACGTGGGCATCATCCGCGTGCACCTCGAGGAGGACGCGGGCAAGAGCATGCACGACGAGGCGGCGGGCACGGCCGACACCCGCATCGACCTCAACCGCGCCGGCACCCCGCTCTGCGAGATCGTGTCGCAGCCCGACCTGCGGAGCCCGCAGGAGGCCCGGGCCTGGCTCAACGAGCTCAAGCTGCTGCTCGTCTACCTCGGCGTGAGCGACTGCAACATGCAGGAGGGGAGCCTGCGGGTCGACGCCAACGTCAACCTCCACATTCCACTGCCCGGCGAGGGGGGAGCCGGTGGCCGCGTCGCCAAGACCCCGATCGTCGAGATCAAGAACATGAACTCCTTCCGCTCGGTGGAGCGGGCGCTCATCTACGAAGCGGCGCGGCAGTGGGAGGAGTGGCAGGCCACGAAGGTCGAGATGGGGAAGATGCCCAAGCAGACCCGCGGCTGGGACGATCCCGCCGGCATCACGCGTCCGCAGCGGCAGAAGGAGGAGTCGAGCGACTATCGCTACTTCCCCGAGCCCGACCTCGTGCCCGTGACCGTGAGCGAGGCCGAGGTGGCTGCGGCCCGCGCCGCGATGGGCGATCCGCCCACGGTGCTGCGGGCAGCCCTGGCCGAGCGGTGGAAGATTTCGGCCTACGACGCCGACGTGCTCGTGAACCAGGGCCGCGACCTCGTGGCCTGGTACGAAGACCTTGCCACGCGCGTGGGCGAGGGCAAGGTGGCGAGCAACTGGATGCAGCAGGACGTGCTCCGCACGCTCAACGAGCGGGGGGGCACGATCGCGGAGTTTCCGGTGACGGCCGAGCAGGTGGCCGACATCATCGGCCGCGTGCAGAAGGGCGACTTCGACACCAGCCGTGGCCGCGAGATCTTCGCCGAGGTGCTCACCTCGGGGAAGGCGGTAGCCGACGTCGTGGCGTCGATGGGGATCGCGGCCGTGAGCGACGACGACCTGATCGCGCTCTGCAAGGAACTGCTCGCGGCCAATCCCAAGATCGTGGCCGACGTGAAGGGGGGCAAGGAGCAGGCCGCCGCCGGCCTGATCGGCCAGGCGAAGAAGAAGAATCCCAACGCCAACCCCGGCAAGGTGAGGCAGATGTGCCTCGACCTGATCAAGGGAATGTGATCGCGGCCTCACAGGTCGAAAACCTGTGCTACGCGCAGGCCTGCACTCAGCGAGGGATTGCCCATGCCCCGCGAGCCGGCGTATGCCGCCAAGCGCAGCCACGATGGCGAAGCGCCGGCGGCATCCGAGTGAGAGGATGCCACGATGGCATCCTCGAACGTCCGGCGACGGGGCAGGGGCGATCCCGAGCCCCGCGTGGCGCAGCCCGCATCGCTTACGCGATTGCGGCTTCCTGACGTCCCGAGCCCTGCGGAGCGCAGCCCGCATCGCTTACGCGATTGCGGCTTCCTGAGCTTGGCTCGTCAGCCTCGCGACGACAGCACCTTCACGCCGCTGGTGAGCACGAGCGGCACGGGATCACGGGCGAACTCGAGCTCCACGAGGCCGGCGGCGAAGCCGTCCTGCGGCGCGGGCAGCGGTGCCCGCCACTCCGGGCCGGCGGCGTGAAGCGGCTGCGCCGACCAGCGGGCCTTGCGGAAATCGCGGCCGGGCGATGCCGCCGTCCAGAGCGTCACCCGATCGGGCTTCGTCTCGCAGCGGACGACGCACTCCGCGCCGTCCGCCGCAGCGTCGAACCGCCAGTCCACCGGCGGCAACGGCTCGATGCCCGCCACGTGTCGCCCCACCGCGGCCACGAGCGCCGCCACCCGGGGCGTGGGCAGGCCGTGGCCGGCGTTCGGGCAGTACGACACCCACCGCGGCCCGGGCAGTCCGTCGTAGTAGAGGTTGCAGGCCTCGAGCGGCCAGTAGGGATCGTTCGTGCCGAGGGCGATCACCTTCGGCATCGTGTAGCGGTCGCGGTAGGAGTAGGGATCGACGATCGCGGCGAGTTCGCGGCCCCGCGGCGTGGCGAACAGCTTCTCGATGCCACGGGAGGTGTAATCCTCGAGCTGCTCCGACATCCTGCCGAAACTGGCCACCTGCAGCTCGATGTGCTTCCCCAGGGAGAGCATGTCGATCACCATCGGCACAATGCCCTTCACCCGCTCGTCCACCGCGGCCGAGAGCCACGTCGTCCAGCCCCGCTTGCTCGCCCCGGTGACCACGAACTCCTCGACGCGGGCCCCCCAGTGCTCGCGGGCTTGGGTCGTGGCCGCGTTCATCGCCTCGACGGCCGACTTCACCATCGGCAGGAGCAGCGGCCAGGTCGGGTCGCCGGTCTTCGTGTACTCGACGAACGTATGGGCGATGAGGCCATCCTCGTGAAGGTCGCCGAACATCGGCTGATAGGGCACCTGCCGCACCACCGCCGCCGGCAGGCCGGAGGCATTGGCCACGGTAGCGAGGATCTTCACGGCGTCGGTCGGCTCCGACAGGCCGCGGCGGGGCACCTTCGCGCCGCTGCCGCCGTCGATCCAGAGCAGCATCCGGCTCGTGTCCTGCGCGTCGGCCGGCATGACCATCGAGAGCTCGTGCGTCCAGGCGACGTCCTTCCACGTCTGGCTCGTGAGCCGGCACGTCCGCCAGCGGCACCCGGCCATCTCGCCATTGCCGAGCGGCTCCACGGCCGTGGACGGATCGGGCATGGCCACGTAATCGGCGAGGAGATCCGCAGGGGCCACCGTCGCGAGATCGACGGCCAGGCCGGCCCGCGCCGCCGCGGCCGCCGCGACTCCCCCGGCACATCCCGCCACGAACCCCCGCCGCGACACGAAGCCGTCATCCATGGTCGTCACCTCCTGCTGTTGGCGACGAGTCTACCGGATCGCCGCCGCCTGCCGCATGGGCGGCGCGACGCCGCAGGCTGATTGACCATGGAGCTGGGTTCGGGTCTGATTCGGAAAAGGAGCATCACCATGTTTGCATTCGATGCCACGCACGCGGTGCGACGCCTGCCCGCCCTCGCGGCGCTCGCCGCCCTCTGCTGCCCGGCCCCTGCGGCCGAGCTCGCGATCGGCTCCCGGGCGCCCGCGCTCGACATCGAGCATTGGGTGCAGCGGGCCGGACGCGGCGACGACTTCATCCCGATCACGACGCTCGAGCCGGGCAAGGTCACCGTGATCGAGTTCTGGGCCACGTGGTGCCCGCCGTGCCGGGCGAGCATGCCGCACCTCGCCGAGCTCCAGGAACGCTTCGCCGACAAGGGCGTGACGATCATCAGCGTGAGCGACGAAGACCTCGAGACCGTCGAGGAGTTTCTGAAGTCGAAGGCCGACGGCGACCGCACCTACGCCGACATCACGGCCCGCTCCTTCCTCGCCACCGATCCGGACGGTTCGGTGTCGGACGACTACATGAAGGCCTCGGGGCAGGGGGGCATCCCGACCGCGTTCATCGTGGGCACGACCGGCGAGATCGAGTGGATCGGCCATCCGCTGCAGATGGATGGCCCGCTCGCGGAGGTCGTCGCGGGCACGTTCGACCGCGAGGCCGCCGCGGCCGCGGCCCGGGAAATGGAGGAGCTGCAGGGCCGCTTCCGCGAGGTCGTCGACCTGCTGCAGGCCAACAAGGACGAGGAGGCCCTGAGCATGCTCGACACGTGGGTGGCGGAGGCCAAGAGCCCGGCGGCGCGGGAGCGGCTGGAGTCGGCGCAGCTTCAGGTCGCGATGCGGGCCGGCGGTGCCCGGGCCCTGACGGCGTTCACCGCGGCAGTCGCGAAGGCAGGCGACTCGGCGACCGAGCTCAACGAGCTCGCCTGGTCGGTGGTGACGGCGATCCAGGCCGGGGCATCGGTCTCCGACGCGGTCTCCGACGAGTTGGTGTCGGCCGCGCTGCAAGCTGCGGAGAAGAGCGTGGCCCTCGAGCCCGACAATGGCAGCCACCTCGACACGCTGGCGCATCTCCTCGCCCAGCGCGGCGATCTCGACAAGGCGCTCGCCACGCAGCGGCAGGCCCTCGAGCACGCCTCCGCGGAGGCCCGCGGCCAGATCCGCGGCTATCTCGACGAGCTCGAGGCCCGGGCATCGATGCGAGCCGACAAGGTGGAGGCAGTGGCCCCGGAAGACGCCGCGGCGCACGTGGGCACGGTGTGCTCGGTGACCATGCCGGTGGCGGGCGGTCGCCCCATGCCCGACGGCAGCCGCTGCTTCCTCAACTCGCGTGCCAACCACCGCGACAAGGGCAACTTCACGGTGGTGATCTTCGCGTCGGGGCTGGCGAAGTTCGCCGAGACGGGCGTGGCCGATCCGGCCGGCCACTTCAAGGACAAGACGATCCGCGTGACCGGGAGGATCGACCTTCACCGCGAGCAGCCGCAGATCAAGGTCACGCTGCCGGAGCAGATCGAGGTGCTGCCCGAGGCAGCCGACGACGCCGCAGCCACGCGGCGGTAGCGGTCGCCACCGCGACGAGTCCGCAGCTGCCCGGCTCGGGAACCGGAATCGGCCCCGGGGCCGCCCCGCCGAGCGCCGTCACGTCGGCCGCCGAGAGGGCGTCGTCGCGAAACTGCATGTTCGCCACGTAGAGTTCGCCAACTTCGCCGTTGTTGTCGTTGAAGGCGAAAAAACCCGACAGGTTGGCCGGCAACGAACTCTGCGTGGCCGACAGGGGAGCCACCGACCAGAGTCCGTCGGGAACGAGGTCGAACTCCTTGAGCTCCGCATTGCGATTGGAATCGACCACGATCTGGTCCCAGATGATCTGACCGATCGGCTGGCCGTCGAGGTAGGTGTCGTACCGCGGAGCCGACGTGGCGGCGTCGAGCTGCATCACCATCGCCATGCGATACCAGGTGTTGGCAAGCACATTGCCGCCGTAGGCCGTGACCGCGCCGTAGGTGCGACTCGACTTCCGCACGAACAGCGATCCGTCGCCACTTCCCCGAGGCTGAAAGAGGTCGAGATGGTTGGGCAGGGCGGTGAAGCTCGCCTCGGGCACGAGCACGTCGGCCACGAACGTGTAGCGATTGAGCTTCGTGAGCGGAGCGCCACCGCTCGTCGTGCCGTTGGCCAGCAGGGGAAACGAGGCCATCATTCCCACCGCCGCGCCCCTGCCGCGCATGTCGGGCACCCGCAGCACGGTCGTCGTCGAGCCGGAGCCCAGCGACGCCACGCCAAACGATCCGGTGGTCGCATAGTCGAGCGGCGGGGGGTTTGGCGTGCCGCCGAAGGCGGCGTAGTACGGTGTGCTTGGGAGCCACGCCAGCTGCGTGCCCGGCAGGCTTTCCACGGGCGCGAAAGACCGGGTCGAGAAATCCCAGTTGCCGATCACGGCCGCCGCAGCGGGTATCCCGGCGGCCTGGCAGACGAGAAGAACGCCTGAGAGAACGACCGGAGCCGACACGCCATGGATGACGGACTCGAGCATGCGTTCACACCTTTCACGAACGGTGCGCGCGGCGGACATGCAGGAAGCCCGGCGAACTCTCGGCGGGCGGGCGAGCGATGAAAACGCAGCCTCACGGGGCTGGAGCACCCTCCGCCTCGCACGAGCCGGAGGTCACGGCGTTTTCAGGGCCACGCGGGACACTCCCGGCATGACCGACGCGCTCACGAGCGGTTCCCACATAGGCCTGCCCGAGGTGCCAACGATGTGGTGATCGCCTCCCCGGTTGGAGTAGTATACCGCAGTCGGGCCGGCGGCAAAGATACGACACCGCGGTGCTCATCCTGCGGCATCACACTCGACGACCCGCGCGTTTCGAGGCCGAGATGGTCGATTCCAACGGCACCGGCCCCCGCAGCCAGCAGTCCAGCGGCTCGGTCGTGCGGCTGCTCGATGCAGCCCGCGGCGGCCATGACGACGCCTTCGGCAAGCTGTTCGAGACGTTCCGCCGGCACCTGCTGCTGGTGGCACATGAGGAACTGCCACCGACCCTGCGGGGCAAGCTCGGTGCCTCCGACCTCGTGCAGGAGACCGCCGTCGATGCCCGGCGCGACTTTCCCGCGTTTCGGGGCGCGACCGCCGAGGAGTGCTTCGCATGGCTGCGGGCGATCCTTCGCAACAACGTGGTCGATGCGGTGCGTCGCTATGGCACGTCGCAGAAGCGGGCCGCGGCCCTCGAGGTCAGCCTCACCTCGCCTGCCGGACGTCGGGAGGGGGCCATACTCGAGGCGCCGCACGGGCTGCCTGATGG
>CAXNJC010000063.1:0-6806 GCA_964202525.1 Pirellulales bacterium | reverse complement strand
GGATTGCCTCGGCCAGTCCAGGGATTCGGCATGGTGCGTTCTCGGCGTGGAGGGCCGGGCTCAAGCCGCCGTTGTATCACCGACCGCGAGCCCCTGGGAACGACCATAAACCGAGATCGGCCGCCCCGCCATGATCGAAATCCACATCGGGCGTGCGCGAAACAGCGTCGACCGCCACCGGGTGCGGCCGCTCGTCGGCTTCCGCCGTGGAGAGCTCGAAGGTGACGTGGTTCCACCACCACCCGTTCGCATGCGCTTCAAGCGATGAGGCGGCGTTGTAGCGTGAAGGGATGTACTGTTCCTGGCGAGGCATGCCCGGCGTCAGCTGGAGGCCACCCTGCTGGGGGCGGGTCGCCACGATCTGGACCCGGTACCGTCCCCGCGGGATACGGACACGGAACTGGCCGGCAACGATCCGGGAGCCCTCCGGCGGGGAGGTGCCCTCGGCCGGGTGGAACGAGATCGCACCCGACGCCACGGGCTCGCCATCGCAGCGCACGAAGCCTTTCGCCGTGACCATGCCCTTGCTGGAGCATCCGGCAACCAGCAGGGCAATCGCTGCCCACCACCGCACGCCCGCGCAGACGTTACTCGAGCCCATGTGCATTCTCGGCTCCGTTGCGACTGCCCGCCGCCTGCCAGACGGCACCATCCACCTGTTCGTTCACAAAGCGGACGGCGCCGTCAGCCAGCACCACGTTCACGCCGCCGGGATGGTGGCTGCGCGCCGAGATCACGTGGTTGGCCCCGCTGCCGCCCACGCACGGCGCCCGCGGCAGGACGTTGGTGCAGTAGGGCAGCTGATCAGAGACCGTGGTGTTGGGCGGATAGAGCGTGCTGAAGCTGCAGCCGCCGTGCATGGTGTTGTGGTACCGCCCACGAATGTCGATGGCGGCGAGACCGCCGCCGAGCGCTTCGGGAACGAGCATGATCTCACCGCCAGCCAGCGTCTTCGAGAGCCCGTCGGTGACTTCTTTCAGCCTCACCGCCGACAGCGGGAAGGATACGCCGTCGAGTTGGGCCGAGTTCTCGGGCGTCGTGCCGAACGACTTGCTCCCGGCACAGAGCAGGTAGTTGCCATGGAATCCCTGGTCGTTGGTCGATTCCGGGCCGTCCTGGCTGTTGCGTTTCGGATTCGTCGTGTCCGAGGCGCACATGAAGCCGGGAACCGGCGTCGCCTTGCCGGGCAGCGCCACGTAGGAGAGCGTCGATCCGTCGCTGGGACTGCTCGGCCACTTTGAGCTTTGGTAGTGCGCCCATTGCAGGTCGTAAAGGGCCGGCTCACCCGCGCGTCGACCGTGCGATCGCCGGCGCAACTACCGAGTCCGTCGGGTAGGACGTCTCAGCCTGAATCGCCGCGGCGCGGTGGTCAGAGAGCGGGCGATCACCGCAGAAGGGGCTCTGGTCGAAGCCTTCACTGAAGAGTGCCGCCACCGGCACCGGCAGGCTGTCGGCAAGCGGGATGTCGTGGACCGCGGTTGCGGCCTGCGGACGACCCGCGCACGCGTCGGCCGCCCGGATGGCAGGCCGGAACCCGTCGCGTCCGCTATCCTTCTGGGATCGGGCGGCATGCCCTCTAGCTCCACGAGACACCGGCCAAGTCCATGAAAGATCCGACCATCCGCGGCGTCGTCCACCTCATCGAGGAAACCAAGACCTTCGGCCAGAAGGGATTCCGCAAGCGGCTCGTCGTGCTACAGCAGGAGAAGGCCTCGTTCACGAACTACATCCCCGTGGAGTTCGTGAAGGATGGCTGCGACGCCGTGGACGACCTGAGCCTCGGCGACGAGATTGAGGTGACCTACCGCCTCAGCGGCCGCCGCTGGCAGCGCGACGAGGCCAGCGAGGCGAAGTATTTCCTCACGGCCGAGGGGCTCTCGTTTCGGCACCTCTCCGAGGGCGGACGACCTGCCGCCGGTCCACGAGCCGATCGTGATCCCAACGACGCCCTCGCCGAGGCGGCCGACGACGACGTGCCCTTCTGACAGTTCGCCGCCGCCGGCTCGCGGGACCTTTAGCCCTCGGACTCGGCCTCCCGACCGAGTTCCTGGTCGATGAGGATCAGGCCGTGGCCGTCTCCGCCGACAAGCATCAGGCGGTCGTGCACGTCGTCGGCCTCCGCCGTGTCGGCGATCTGCTGCGGCACGAACTGGGTGATGAAGCTGTGGGTGAGGTGATCCTTGTGCTTGTCGGCGATGTCGATCAGCACGTTCATCCGCTGCAGGAGCTGATGCTCCTGCGTGCGGACCATCTCAAAGGCCGCGATCGGGCTCTCCCACTCGCAGGTCGGGGCCTCGATGGTGCCGAACTTCGCCTGGCAGTCGCGGTCGTTGAGGTAGTCGACGAACAGGTTCATGTGGGTGAGTTCGCCGTGCGCCTCGCCCCGAAACCACGCCGCCATGCCGGTCAGGCCGCGGACGTTCGCCCAGGAGGCGAGCGAGAAGTAGAGGAAGGCCGCCGAGGCTTCGATCTTGATCTGCTCGTTGAGGGCTTCGGCAACTTCGGTGTCGAGAGACTTGCGAAAACTCACGGTAGATTCTCCTGATGGCGGACGGGCCGGACGACGCGGAACTCACCAGCCCACATGGTATGGAGCCGTTGTCGCATGGTCGCATTCTACCGCAGCCCGAGAAATCGGGACGCTGACGCCCGCGCGCGCGTGCGGACACGTTCCGCGGCCGGCCCACGACGCGACGGGGTAGCCGTGGCAAGAAGGGTGGTCTTCGACCGGCCGTGACGGCCGCGGCGGCTGGCGAACCGCGGCAGGTTCTGCCGATAGACCAGGCGGTGGCGCTGGTGTCCCCCACCAACCCCGCTTCGCTCCGCCCCGCCCGAGAGGTTCCGCGATGACGGGTTTTCCGAGGCTCTGCCCCCTTCTCGAACGCGACACTCCATCCCTGCCGCTCGCCGGTGCGCCCGCCCCGTGGCAGCTGCGGCGCTGCGCGGAGACGGGGTTCGTGTATCTCGCGAACCCGCCGGCCCAGGAGCGGTTCCGCGACGAGTTCGCCTGGGAAGTGACGCACGAGCAGGAGGCTCTGCGGCGGCAGCGGCGCGAGCCGATCCTGCACGCCCTGAGCGGCGCCCTGAAGACCTTCCGCCAGCGGTTCCTGAAGCGGGACAAGACCGCGGCCATCATCCGCCAGCTGCTCCGCGACGCGGCCACCACCGAGACAGGCCCTCTCCGTCTCGTGGACGTGGGCTGCGCGAAGGCGTCGCTGAGCGTCCGCGTCGCCGACCGGCTGCCCCGGGCGATCACCGACCGGCTCGAGCCGGTGGGCATCGAGATCTCGAACTATCTTGCCAAGCTCGCCCACCTGGCGCTCCGCGGCCGCGGCGGCCGCTGCTTTCACGGCACGGCCCTCGACGGCCTTGCATCGATGGAGCCGGAGTCGGCACACGTGATCGTGCTGTCGTGCATCCTCGAGCACGAGATCGCGCCGCTGCCGTTGCTCCGCCGCTGCCGGGAACGGCTCGCCCGCAACGGGCGGGTCGTCGTCAAGGTGCCCAACTACGCCTGCGTCGGTCGCTTCCTGCGGGGCCCGCGGTGGTGCGGCTACCGCTGGCCCGATCACGTCAACTACTTCACCTCCGCCACGCTCGCGGCGATGGCCCGCGCCGCCGGACTCGAGGTGGTGCGAATGAACGTGTTCGACGCCTCGCCGCTGAGCGACTCGCTCTACGCGGTGCTCGGCCGCAGCCCTACGGCGACAGGCACGATCGTCGACCGTCCCGCGGCGGTGACGCAGCAGCGGGCCGCCTGACCGGCCCGCTCAGGGGGCGAACGTGGCGATGATCGGCCGGTGGTCGCTCGTGCGATCGTCGTCCGGGAAGTCCCCGGCTCGCACGATCACGTCAGACGTGCCGTGCCACGCCTTCGCCGCGTTGGCCACGAACACGAAGTCGAGGATCGAGTCGGGATAACTGTCGACGCCGGGCAGTCCTTTCCTCCGATCCTCCGACCAGTTGGAATCGACGAGCGGCTCCGGCTTCACCCACTCCCAGGTGCCCTCCTCGAGCATCGCATCGTAGGCCGGGTTGCCCCGGCCGGTCGTGAAGTCGTAGTCGAAGTTGAAGTCACCGGCCGCCACGATCGGCTCGTTACGTTCGGCCGCCCAGCGACGCAGGGCCCGCGCCTGGTCGGCCCGCAGCTCCTTCTCGCCACGGGCGAGGTGCACCGTGACCAGCCAGAACGACCGCCCGGTCGCGAGGTCGTGGAGCCGGGCGATCAACGGCGAGCGGGCCCGCACGCTCCCGAACTCCGACGACGACTCCTCGTCCACCGTGAAGTTCGCGCGAATCCCGGCGTAGCGGTGGAGCTCGAACACCTCGTCGATCCGAAACCGCCGGGCGTCCACCGCCAGCATCAGGGTGTCGGCATCGGCGTAGCCGCCGCTCGCCGAAGTGACGAAGTCGACGGCGCCGCCGAGGCCCTCGGCGACCGCCCGTCGATACCGATCGACCGTCTTCGGCTCGACCTCCGAGAGGGCCACGATCTGGGCGCGCGTGCCGTCCGCCCGCAGCAGCCCGGTGAGCTGGCCGGCGATCACGTCGGCATCGCTCACCTGCGGCTGGCCAGGGCGGTTGCTCTCCACGTTCCAGGCGAGCAGGCGGAACTCCTCGGCCCGTGCCGTCGCCAGACTGCATCCCGCCAGCACGACGGCGGCGGCAAGACGACGGCCCGAGCCCGGCGCTGGCGTCGTGGTCGGAATCACTCGGCGTCTCCCAGCGTGCGGACGGCGATGTCCTTGAACTCCACCCACATCGGCGCCCCGGCATGGAGCTGCAGCGCGAGCACTCCCTCGCGAAGGGCGAGCTCCGGAGCGTCGGTGAAGTCGAGCGTCTCCACGTCGTTCATGAAGTGGCGGATGCGGTCGCCCCGGGCGACGATCCGCACGTCGTTCCAGTCGTCGATCTTGAACAACTTCGCAAAGGCCGCGGCGTCGATCAGCTGGCCGGTGACCTGCTTGGTGCCGTCCACCCACGCGGCCCGCTCGCCCACCAGGCAGATCCGACCACGCTTGCCACCCTCGTCGTAGATGAAGCCGGCCACGTTCGGCATGGTCGCCTCGTTTCGAAGCTCGTGCTGGTAGCCCCGGACGACCCAGGCGTTCTTCGGTTTGCCCTCGGTGATGTGCCTCGAGCGGTACTGGATTCCCGAGTTGTTCGTGGCGCTGCAGCGGTAGCGGAGCTTCAGCTCGAAGTCCTGGAGCGTCAGCCCCTTCCTGATCAGGAAGGAGTTGCCTTCGGCCTTCGCCTCCGGCGTGGTCTCGCCGTGGATCACGCCGTCGCGGACGCTCCAGAGCCGCGGGTCACCGTCCCAGCCCTCGAGGTCGCGGCCGTTGAAGAGCGTCTGCCAGGCGGCAGCGGGCGGAGCCTCCGACACGACGGCGGGCGGCGCGGCCGATACGGTCGAGCAGGCGATGAGACACGAGACCATGACCGCGCAGACCGCGGTGACCGCGAACGGACGCATGAAAGGGCTTCCGGGGTTGAAACGGTGTCGACCGGGCCGGCTGCCTGGCAGTATCGCGGCAGCAGCCGGCTGCGATCAATGATACGGGATGCAGATCGGCCTGTGCGCCGCCCGCCGCAGCCGGGAAGATAGCCCGATTCCCCGATGGTGCCATGGCCCAGCGACTCCCCCGAATCGTCGTCGATCTCGAGAAGCTCCGCCACATCAACTGTGGCCTGGGCAGGTTCTCGCTGCACCTCGGCGAGGAGCTGCTCCGCCTCGCGCCCGGCCACTTCGACCCGGTGTTTCTGCTCAGTCCGGGCTCCGAGCGGCATTTTCCCGGGGGCCGATTCGACACGATCGGGGTCAGGCCCTGGCGCAAGGAGAGCCTCCTGCGCCGCGTGAGACCGTTCGTCGCCCCGTTTCTCGCGTCGCCGCGGATCGACCTCTGGCACGTCACCAACCAGCTTTCCAAGTACCTGCCGACGAGCCCCCGCGTGCCCGTGCTGCTCACGATCCACGACCTCGCCTTTCTCCACGAGGGCGCGGAGGATCCGCAGGATCGCAAGGCGCGCCGCAAGCTCGCCGACATCCAACGGAAGATCGACCGCTCGGCCGCCCTCGTCACCGACACTCGCTACGTGGCCGACGACGTCCGCGCCAATCTCGATGTCGGCGACCGGCCGATCCACGTCGTCCCGCTGGGCCTCTCGGCGCCGCCCGCCGCGGCGACGGAGCGGCCGGCATTCGTGCCGCCGGGATCCTTCCTGCTCACCGTGGGCAACTGCCTGCCGCACAAGAACTTCCACGTACTGTTCGATCTCGTCACCCGCCTGCCCGGACGGCGCCTCGTGATCGCGGGCAAGAAGGCGACTCCCTACGGCGAGTTCCTCGAGCGCGAAGTCGCCCGCCGCGGGCTCGACCGCGAGGTGACGCTGACGGGCGAGGTGAGCGACGCCGACCGGCAGTGGCTCTACGAGCGCTGCGAAGCCTTCGTCTTTCCGTCGCTCTCGGAAGGTTTCGGCTTTCCGGTACTCGAGGCACTCGACGCCGGCCGCCCGGTGTTCATCTCGCAGACCACCTGCCTGCCCGAGATCGCAGGGCCGCACGCCTTCGCCTTCGAGTCGTTTGAGCCCGAGGCGATGGCCCGGGCCTACGAAGCGGGGCTCGCCGCCTGGCAGGCCGACCCCTCCGCCGTGGACCGCGGGCGGCGGCACGCGGCGGGGTTCGCCTGGGCCGAGACGGCGCGGGGCTACGTCCGCGTGTACGAGTCGGTTCTCGCGGCGGCATCCCGGGCCTGAAACTCGCCTTTCGGGCCGGCGGCGGGGGCGGTATCGTCCCCACCCATTCATCG
>CAXNJC010000062.1:0-6811 GCA_964202525.1 Pirellulales bacterium | reverse complement strand
CGGCTGATCGCCATCGTCCGCAGGCTCATCGCCGGCGACGGCTTGGCGAGATGGGCCAGCCGGGTGTTGTCGGGATGGAAGGCCAGGGGGATGAACGTCTGGAAGCCGCCGGTCTCGTCCTGGAGGTCGCGGAGCCGCAGGAGGTGATCGGTGCGATGGAAGGCATTCTCGATGTGGCCGTAGAGCATGGTCGCGTTGCTGCGGAGGCCCAGTTCGTGGGCGGTGCGATGGATGTCGAACCACTCCTGCGTGTCGGCCTTGTGCTCACAGATCTTGTCCCGAACCTCGGGGTGGAAGATCTCCGCGCCGCCGCCCGGCAGACTGCCGAGACCCGCATCCTTGAGTTCCACCATGATCTCGCGGGTGGACCGCTTGGTGAGATGGGCGAACCAGTTGATCTCGACCGGCGTCCACGCCTTGAGGTGCAGCGCCGGATAGGCGTCGTGGAGGATCCGAATGATATTCAGGTACCAGTCGTAGCCCTTCTGGTGGTGCAGGCCGCCGACGATGTGCATCTCCGTCGAGCCTGCCTCGACCGCCTCGCGGCCGCGAGCCAGAATCTGCTCGTCGCTCATCACGTAGCCCCGGGCCTCGCGGAGGTCGGCCCGGAAGGCGCAGAACGTGCAGCGGTAGACGCAGACGTTGGTCGGATTGAGGTGCGTGTTGATGTTGTAGAACGCGAGGTTGCCGTTCTTCCGCTCGCGGACGAGGTTGGCGAGTTCACCGAGTTCGTGCAGGTCGACGGTGGGGTCCCAGAGCGACTCGGCCTCGGCGGCATCGAGCCGCTCGCCCGCCTCCACCTTCTCGCGAATCGACTCGAGGCTTGTGCTGGCGGCACGGATCATGGCGGGCATCCGGAAAGGGGGGGTGGGGCGGGGACCTGCAGAGGTAACCGCAAACCGGCCGAAACCGCAACAGCGGGCCCGTCACAGCCAGAGGTCGAGGCCGATCGCCGCCAGCAGCACGAGCCCGATCAGGGCATTGGCCGAGAAGAACGCCTGGTTCACCCGGGTGAGGTCGCCCGGGCGAACGAGGGAATGCTCCCATACCAGCAGGATCGCGATCGCGCCGTAGGCGGCCCAGTAGATCCAGCCCAGCTCGGGCACGGCGAGCGGCAGGGCCGCCAGCAGGAGCATCGTTGCGGCGTGGAGCCACCTGGCCAGCCGCAGCGCCCGGGGAACGCCGAGCCGTGCCGGGATGCTCTTGAGCCCGTGGGCCGCATCGAAGTCGGCATCCTGACAGGCGTAGATCACGTCGAATCCGGCCACCCATGTCATCACCGCGAGGCCAAGCACGGTCGCCGGGAGGAGGTCGGCCGGGTCGGCGGCGAGCGTTTGGCCCCGCAACGCGATCCAGGCCGCGATGGGTGCGAAGCCGAGGGCAGCTCCCAGCCAGAGATGGGCCAGCGGCGTGAATCGTTTGGCGTAGCTGTAGCCGAGCAGCCAGGCCAGCACGGGCACGGAGAGCACTAGCGGCAGCCAGTTGGGGAGAAACAGGAGCGTGGAGGCGATGAAGCCGGCCGACGAGACGACGACCAGCAGCAGCACTTCACCCACGCCGACGTCGCCCCGCGGCAGGTGCCGGGAGGCGGTGCGGGGATTGGCCGCGTCGATCGTGCGGTCGACGAGCCGATTGAAGGCCATCGCTGCCGTGCGGGCCGTCACCATGCACAGCAGGATGCCGACCGTGCCCCGGGCCGTATCGAGCGGCTTGGTCCAGTCGAGCGAGGAGTCACCGCCCCAGCGGATCGCGATCAAGGCGGCCATCATCGCGAACGGGAGGGCGAAGATCGTGTGGCTGAAGCGGACGAGCTCGAGGTAGGTGCGGAGTCGAGCCGGCCTGGCCGCCACGGTCACTGACCGGCTGTCGGTGGTTGTCGCGGTGGCCATCAGGTGGCCTCGCCCCAGCGGCGCATCAGGGCGTTCGGCACGCCGAGTTGGTCGCAGATCCGGGCCACCACGAAATCGACGAGGTCCGACACGCTTTCGGCCCCGTGGTAGAAGCCTGGGGCGGCTGGGAGCACCACGGCCCCTGCCTCGTGGATCGCCTGCATGTTCTTGAGCTGTGGGAGCGACAGCGGCGTCTCCCGCGGGACGACCACGAGCTTTCGCCGTTCCTTGAGATGCACCTCGGCCGCCCGGTGGATCAGGTTCTCGCCCATCGAGTGGGCAACC
Organism: Pirellulales bacterium; assembly: GCA_964202525.1. Taxonomy (GTDB): domain Bacteria; phylum Planctomycetota; class Planctomycetia; order Pirellulales; family UBA1268; genus QWPN01. The sequence goes on along the minus strand of CAXNJC010000062.1, from coordinate 4,637 downwards.
GCCGAAAGCGTGCTGCCGGAGCAGGGGCAGATGACCATCGCCGCCGTCAGGAACGAACCGCTGGCGATCGGAGCCATGAGGTTCTTGTGGTGGTGGTAGTGGAGCCGACCGGTCGTCGGCGCCGGTTTCCCAAGCAGCGCAGCCACGTCGAAGCGGTCGAGGTCGAGCGGGCGGCCGAGTTCGGTGGCGATCACCGCCTGCCCCGACGGGCTGATCGCGAGATGGATCTCCCGTCCGGCCTCGAGGAGGACCTCGAGCAGACGCACGGCGTAGGCCGCCCCGGAGGCACCCGTGACTCCGACGACGAGCGGGGCGGCGTTCATCAGCCAGCCCTCGTGGCCACGTAGAGCGTGGCGATACCGAACGTCAGCGGCACGACGTCGACCGACGCGAAGCCCGCCTGCCGCACGACCGCGGCGAGCGCCTCACCCGAGGGAAACTCCTCGACGCTCTGGTTGAGGTAGGTGTAGGCGTCGGAGGAGTTGCGGGCCACCGCATTGCCGAGCCTCGGGAGCACGTTGCGAAAGTACCAGAGGTAGAAGTTCCGGATCAGCATGTTTCGCGGCATGGAAAACTCGAGGATCGCGAGTTTCCCACCGGGGCGGCAGACGCGGGCCATCTCGGTGAGGCCCCGCGCGGTGTCGGCGATGTTCCTCAGGCCGAAGGCCACGGTGACGACGTCGAACGACGCGGAGGGAAAGGGGAGGTCCTGTGCATCGGCCTCGACCCACTCGACGGGGAGCCCCGTCCGCCGCGACTTCTCCACGCCCCTGTCGAGCATCGGGCGACAGAAGTCGCTGCCCACGATCCTCACGCCCGGCCCGGCCTTGCGGGCGTAGGCGAGGGCGAGGTCGCCCGTGCCGGTGCAGACGTCGAGCACCGCGCCGGAGGCGGGAGGCGGAGCACGATTCACGGTGACGTGCCGCCACCAGACGTCGATGCCGCCGGACAGAATGCGATTGACGAAGTCGTACCGCGGGGCGATCTCGGCGAACATGCCGCGCACCCGGCCGCCGCTCTTGTCGACGCCGACGGTTTTGTGGGAGGCGTCGCCGTCGCCTATCGTGACGTGAGCGGAAGCATGAGAATCGGCAGGCACGTTGAGCGGACTCGCGAAGCAACCATGATTCGTTGGCATTGTCACGACCTCTTTCATCGTATGCCGGTCGGGGCCACCGCGGGAGGGATCGCCGTGGTGATCGACGTTCTGCGGGCCTCCACGACCATGATTACGGCTCTGGCGAACGGGGCGGTTCGCGTGATCCCGGTGGCCGACGTGGACGAGGCGCGGCGGATCGTCGTCGATGTCGAGCCGCCGGCCCTGCTCGGGGGTGAGCGGGGAGGCGTGCGGATTCCGGGCTTCGATCTCGGCAACTCGCCGCTCGAGTACGTCCCCGCGCGGGTGGCTGGCCGCACGCTCGTGATCACCACGACCAACGGCACCGCGGCACTGCAGGCGTCGCGCGGCGCCCGGGAGATCCTCGTCGGGGCGATCGTGAATCGGTCGGCCGTCGCCGCCGTCATCCGCGGGCTCGCCGGCCCGGGCGACGCCGTGCACCTCGTCTGCGCGGGCACCGACGGCCGCGTGTCGGCCGAGGACGTGCTGGCGGCCGGTGCCATCCTCGACGCCGCATCGCCCGACGCCGCCGGCCATGCGCTCGACGAAGCGGCCCGGCGGGCGCTGGAGATGTTTCGCGCGACCGCGGCGGCGTCCGACGTCGCTGGGGCGCTGGTGGCCGAGTTTCGGCGGGCGGCAGGAGGCTCGAATCTCGTCGACCTCGGCATGGAGGTCGACCTTCCGGTCGCCGCGGCGATCGACGCGTTCACCGTCGTGCCGCGGCTCGAGCGGGCCTCTGGCAGCCTGATTTGAGCGTGGTGCGCGGTGGTGATTCCCGCTACCTTACGGCACCGGGCGGCCGTGCCGCCGGGACCTTTCTCCCCCGGACGATGTGATGGACAAGCAGAACGACCAGTCGCGGATGGACCGGATCGTGTCGCTGGCGAAGCGGCGCGGCTTCATCTTCCAGTCGAGCGAGATCTACGGAGGCCTGAACGGCTTCTGGGACTACGGTCCGCTCGGCGTGGCGCTCAAGCGGAACGTGAAGGACGCCTGGTGGCGCGACATGGTGTCGGGCCACGACGAGCTCGCCACGCTCGCGGGAGCCCCGGCGCCGTACGAGATGACCGGCCTCGACTGCACCATCATCATGCACCCGCAGGTCTGGAAGTGCTCCGGCCACTTCGACCTCTTCCACGACTGGATGATCGACTGCCGGGAGTCGAAGCGGCGGTATCGCTACGACCACCTCCACGGCCGCTGGGCCTCCCACCGCGGGAAGAAGGTGTTCGTGACGACCGAGGCCTCCGGCGATGAGGCGATCCCCGAGACGACCGCCCGGGCCCAGAAGTTCTTCGGCCTGCGGGCCAAGCAGGTAGACGAAATCGAGTGGGGCGGTGGGCTCGAGTCGCTCGAGCAGGCGATCGCCGCCGGCTCCGCCACGCTCGCCGACACGCTCGGCCCCGACGCCGCCGCGCCGGGGTCGCTCACTGAGCCCCGCGAGTTCAACCTAATGTTCGAGACGCGGATCGGGGCGCTCGCCGGCGACGACGACGACCGCGCCTTCCTGCGGCCCGAGACGGCGCAGGGCATCTTCGTGAACTTCAAGAATGTGCTCGACACCTCCCGGGTACGGGTGCCCTTCGGCATCGCGCAGGTGGGCAAGAGCTTCCGCAACGAGATCACGCCGCGGAATTTTACGTTTCGGTCGCGCGAGTTCGAGCAGATGGAGATCGAGTTCTTCTGCAAGCCGGCCGACTCGGCGGAGTGGTATCGCTTCTGGCGGGATCGCCGCTGGAAGTGGTACCTCGGCCTCGGCCTCACCGAGGGCCGGCTGCAGCTCCGCGAGCACCATGCCGAGGAACTCTCCCACTACTCCGTGGGCACGGCCGACATCGAGTACGCCTTCCCGTTCCTGGCCGAGGGCGAGTTCGGCGAACTCGAGGGCATCGCCCATCGCGGCGACTTCGATCTCCGCAGCCACATGGAAGGCAAACTCGTCCGCAAGGATGGCGAACTTGTCGTCGAGACGGGCCCCGACGGCAAGCCGCGGCACCGGGGGAGCGGCAAGGATCTCTCCTACTTCGACGACATCTCCCGCGAGCGGTACGTGCCGCACGTGATCGAGCCGTCGGCGGGCGCCGACCGGGGCACGCTCGCCTTTCTCTGCGATGCGTATCACGAAGACGAAGTACCCGACGAAGACGGCAAGCCGCGGAGCCGGACGGTGATGAAGTTTCACCCGCGGCTCGCCCCGGTGAAGGCGGCAATCCTGCCGCTCGTGAAGAAGGACGGCATGCCGGAGGTAGGAATCGACCTCTACCGGGCCCTCAAGCCCCACATGGCCTGCCAGTACGACGAGAAGGGGTCGGTGGGCCGCCGCTACGCCCGGCAGGACGAGGCCGGCACGCCGTGGTGCCTCACGATCGACGGCCAGACCCTCACCGACAAGACCGTCACGCTCCGCGACCGCGACTCGCTCGTGCAGAGCCGCGTGCCGATCGCCGACGTCGTGGACCTGCTGCGCGACAAGCTTTCATGAAGCCCGCGATCGCCACCGTCTGTTCGTTGGAGGCACCTCTGGAGGCCGTGCTGGAGGACTATGCGGCCGGCCAGGTCAATGCCGTCGATCTGTGGTTGGGCCACGTCGACGCCATGGTCAAGGCGCAGGGCATCGCCGCCGTTCGCGATCGGCTGGCCGCTCACGGCATCGCGGCCGTGGCTGCAAGCTTTCAGGGCGGTCTGCTCACGAGCCAGGGCGAAGCCCGCCGCGAGCACTGGCGGCAGTTCGACGAGCGGCTGGCCCTCTGCCGCGATCTGGGCGTGCCGGTGCTCGTGGTCGCGGGCGACGCCTTCGGCCCGCTCGGCGAGCAGGACCTCGGCAGGCTCTCCGCGAGCCTCGTCGAGGCGGCGAAGCAGGCCGGCGACGCGGGCGTGCGGCTGGCGCTGGAGTTCGACGCGCGGGCGAGCTTTCCGAACAACCTCCAGTCGGCGGTGGCCGTGGTGGAGCAGGTGGGATCGCCGGCGCTCGGCCTCTGCCTCGACTGGTTCCAGTACACCGTGGGCCCCAGCAAGCCGCTCGATCTCTGGCTGCTCACGAAGGACAACCTCGCCCACGTGCAGCTCTCGGACATCGCCGACGTGCCCCGCGAGATGGCGGCCGACGCCGACCGGATCCTGCCCGGCGAGGGGGCGTCGCCGCCGGACGACCTCGTGGCCCGGCTCCGCGAGATCGGCTACGAAGGCGCGGTGGCGGTGGAACTCCATAACCCGGCTCTCTGGCGGGTGCCGCCGCGGCAGTTTGGCGAGATCGCCATGACCGCGCTGCGGCGGGTGCTGGGGCAAGCGTCGATGTAGCGCTCGGGGTTTCCCGTGCACGGTCGCCGCACGTTCGTGTGGCTCAGGGTTCCCCGTGCCCCGTCGCCGGACGTTCGCCTCGGCCATCGTGGCCTCGGCTCACTCGGATGCCGCCGGCGCTTCGCCATCCTGGCTTCGCTTGGCGTCATACGCCGGCTCCCGGGCACGGGCAGCCCCTCGCCCCCATCGCCTTCCGCCAGGAAGCCCGGAGCGCCAGCGAAGG
>CAXNJC010000061.1:0-6845 GCA_964202525.1 Pirellulales bacterium | reverse complement strand
GTTCACCGCCGCCCTGATGCTCGGGGCCGCGATCGGCGGGATCACGCTCGGCAGCCTCGGCGACCGGATCGGCCGCAGCCGGGCCATGGGAGTGAGCATCCTCTTCTACTCGGTGTGCGCGGGGCTCGGCGGGTTCGTGACGTCGCAGGAGCAAATGCTGGTGCTGCGGTTTCTCGTCGGCCTCGGCGTCGGCGGGATGTGGCCCAACGGCATCGCCCTGGTTGCGGAGAGCTGGCCGACCGCGTCGAAGGCCACGGTGTCGGGCGTGATGGCCGCGGGCCTGAACGCCGGCATCCTCCTGCTCTCGCAGCTGGCCCGCGTCTGGCCGATCACGCCCGATTCCTGGCGCTGGCTCTTCCAGCTGGCGGCCGTGCCGGCGGCCCTCGGTGTCGCCGTGCTGCTGTGGCTGCCCGAGTCGCCGGCGTGGCTGGCCGCTCGCGGGCGGCGGGGCCGCGCGGGGGCGGCTCCTCTCGCAACGCTGGCCTCTCCCGCGCTCATGCGCACCACCCTCGCGGCGATCCTGGTAGCGGCGATTCCGATGGTCGGCGCGTGGTCGGCGAGCAAGTGGATGATTCCCTGGGCCGATCTGGTCGCAGGTCCGCAGCTGGCCTCCTACAAGGCCGTCACGCAGGGCTGGTGGGCCGCCGGATCCGTGGTGGGGAGCTTCGTGGGCGCGCAGCTGGTGGGCTGGCTCGGACGCCGGCCGAGCTACCTCGTGATCAGCGTGGCTGCGACGGCGGCGACCATGGCGATGTTTCGCCTGACCGCCCCCCTCGAGCCCGGCTTCCTGCCGGTGGTGTTCGTGCAGGGGCTCGTCTCGACGCTGTTCTTCGGCTGGCTCGCCGTCTATCTGCCCGAGCTGTTCCCGGTGGGCGTGCGCGCCACGGGAAGCGGGCTGGCCTACAACGCCGGCCGGTTCATCACGGCGGTGGGAGTGCTCGGATCGGCGTGGCTGTTCACCACGCTCGGCGGCGACTACCCCCGCGTGGGATCGATCCTGAGCCTCGTGTATGCGCTGGGCATCGCCGCCATCTGGCTGGCGCCGGCCGTGCCCGCGGCAGACGCCGTCGCTACGATGGGCGACGACACCGCCCCACGTTCCCGAGGCGAGCCATGACCCGTGCCGCTCCCGGATCCCGCCGTCGCTTCCTCGTGCGCTCCGCGGCGTCGGCCGCAGTCGTCGCGGCCGCCGGCACGTCGACGACTCGGGCCGAGGAGGCGGTGCCCGTGGCCGTGGCCCTGATCGGGTGCGGCCCGCAGGGGAGGCGGGTCGCGACGGCGATGGCGGGCGTGCCGGGTGTGCGCGTCGCCGCCGTCGTGGATCCCGACACCGCCCGGCGCACGCAGGCGGCGACCGAACTCGCCGCTGCCGATGCCGGCCCCGATCTGCGGCGTGTGCTCGACGATCCCGGCATCAACGCCGTCATCGTGGCCACGCCGGACCATTGGCACACGCCGGCCTCGATCCTCGCCTGTGACGCCGGCAAGCACGTCTATGTCGAAAAACCCTGCAGCCACAACCTCCGCGAGGCGCGGCTCCTCCGCGACACGGCCCGACGGCGGGGCCTGGTCGTGCAGCACGGCACGCAGAGCCGCTCGAATCCGCTGGTCGCCGGTGCCGTCGCCCTGGTGCGGGAGGGCCTGATCGGTGAGGTGCTCGCAGCCCGGGCGTGGAATGTGCAGCGCCGCGCCGACATCGGCCGGCGGCAGCCGTCCGATCCGCCCCCGGGAGTGGACTACGACCTCTGGGTCGGCCCCGCGCCAATGATGCCCTTTCAGGACAATCGCTTTCATGCCACGTGGCGGTGGTGGCATGCCTTCGGGTGCGGCGACGTCGGTAACGACGGTACGCACGAACTCGACATCGCCCGGTGGGGCCTCGGCGTCGACGGGCTGCCGACCCGCGTAGCCGGCCTGGGTGGCAAGGCGTTCTTTCGGGACGATCAGCAGTTTCCCGACACGGCGACGATCGCCTATGAGTTTGCCGCCCCGGGCCCGGAGGTGCGGCCGCGGCAGCTCGTGTTCGAGATGCGGCTCTGGTCGGGCAACTACCCTCACAACTGCGACAGCGGGGTCGAGTTTTACGGCACCGACGGCATGCTGTTCGTCAGCAAGCGGGGCAAGCTCGAGATCCTCGACGGGCGGAACAAGCGGCTGGACCCACCCGCGCGGCCGGAACCGCTCGTGTCCGGCAGTCATCAGGCTGACTTCATCACCGCGATCCGCACCGCCGGCCGGCCCCGGGCCGACATGGACGAGGCGTTTCGGACGGTGGCCCTGGTGCATCTGGGCAACATCGCCGTCCGGGTCGGACGAGCCCTGCAGGTCGGGGGCGATGGCGGCGAGATCGTCGGCGACCCGCAGGCCACCGCGCTTCTCGCGCGGACTTACCGGGAGGGGCATTGGGCCGTCCCCGGCGGGCCCGCATGACGGCATTCGATGCGCTCTAGTTGCGCCCGCTGTTGCGGAAACTCCGTGCGGCACGTACGGTGATTTCCATGGAGACGAGCGTCGTCACCATTCGCGATGTTGCAGCCCGCGCCGGCGTGTCGCCGGGCACGGCCAGTCGTGCCCTGCGGGGTCACCCGCAGATCAGCGAGGCGTGCATCGCCCGCGTCCGCGACGCGGCCGAGGCGCTGGCCTACCGTCCCTTGCGGGACCGCAGTGGCCGCCGGCGGCGGGCGCCGCTCACCGGCAAGCGGATCGCGATCGTGATGCTCGGCATCGACCGGACACTCGCCAGCCTGCCGGCCGTCGCCGAGGCGATTCACGGTGCGGAGGAGGCGCTCGCCGCCGCCGGGGCCCATCCGACGCTGATCGACGTGCCCGATCCGCTCTCTCCGCCGCGGTCGCTGCGGCGGGTGCGGTTCGACGGCATCCTCGCGAAGGCGGCCCTCCAGGGGGACATCGCCGACGCGATCGGGTCGAAGTTCCGGGGCGTGCTCGAGTCGAATGCCCTGGTATGGATGCTCGGCCGGCCGGCTGGGATGACGGGCGACGCCGTGGGCCCCGACAACGCCGCGATGGGCCGCCTCGCCGCCGACGCGGTGCTGGCGGCCGGCCACACCCGGGTGGCGATCGTCAATCCGAAGGGCGACCACGCGATGTTCGCCGCCCGCCAGCGGGCGTTCGCCGACGCCGCCCGCGCCCACGGTGCCGCGGTCACCGCCTACACCGGGGCCCGGGCTCGGCCCAGGGAGTTTCCCCTCGAGCCGATCATGGACGTGGCCGAGGTCCAACCCCTCGTCGACGCCCTGCTACGGGAACGGGCTCGCGCCACGGTCGTCTTCTGTCCGGCCGACAGCATCGCCGCGCTCGTGTACCGGGCGCTGGCGTCGCGCCGCGTGCGGCCCGGCGAGGACATCGGTGTGATCTCGTGCAACAACGAGCGGAGCCTCGTCGCCGGTCTCTGGCCCGGCCTCACGACGATCGACGCCCATCTCCGCCGGGTCGGCCAGCTCGCCGTCGCCCAGCTGACGCGCCGCATCACCGGCGAGTTCGACGGGGCCGCGGTGGAGATCAACGTCACGCCCACGCTCGTGCCCGAAGCCTCGCTCGCTCCCCGGGCACCCGCCCCGCAGTCCGCACATCCCTGAATACCACCAGTCCGACAGGAGTCGATCGCTCGATGTCGCAGTCCGTTCCGTCCGCCGCCGTCCAGTCCTCCGCGTGGCGGAGTCGTCCCTGGAGCGGCGTGTATCCGGCCACGCTCTGCCCGTTCCACGACGACGAGTCGGTCGACCAGGAAGGGCTGCGGGCCTACATCCGCGAGCTCGCCAGCGTGCCGGGCGTGGAGGGCGTGGTCTGTAACGGCCACACCGGCGAGATCATGTCGCTGAGGCCCGAGGAGCGGGTGCTGGTCATGCGGATCGTGGCTGAGGCGGTTCGGGAGGCCAACGCCGCCTCGGGCCGGAACGTGCGGGCGATCACGGGCGTCTCGGCCGAGGGGAGCATCGAGGCCATCGATCATGCGATCGCCGCCCGCGAGGCCGGGGCCGACGCCATCCTGCTGATGCCGCCCCACCACTGGCTCCGCTTCGGACGCTCGACCTCCACGGCCGTGGGCTTCATCGATGACGTCGCCCAGGGGAGCGGCGTGCCCATCATCGTGCACCAGTATCCCGCCTGGACGAAGGCCGGCTACACCCTCCAGGAGATGCTGGAGATGGTGAAGGTGCCCGAGGTGGTGATGATCAAGATGGGCACCCGCGACATGGCCCGCTGGCGGTGGGACTACGAGCAGCTCAAGGCTGCCGCACCGCACGTCGCCATCACCACCTGCCACGACGAGTTCCTGCTCGCCTCCCTGCTGGAGGGCGCCGACGGCGCCCTGATCGGCTTCGCCGGCTTCGTCCCGGAGCTGATGGTGGAGCTCGTGCACGCCGCGCTCGACGGCGATTTGCCGCGGGCCCGGAAGGCTGGCGACCTCGTGGCCCCGCTCGCGCGAATCGTGTATGCCTTCGGTGAACCGGGGTGCGGCGCCCACCAGCGCATGAAGGCCGCCCGCTGGCTGCTCGGCAGGTTTCCCAGTCCCACGTTCCGGCGCCCCGTGCGGCCGCTGTCGGCCGAGGACCTGGGCCGCATCCGCCAGGGTCTCGAGGCGATCGGACTGACATGTGCCGTGTCGCCCGAGGCGGCCCCGGCGGTGGCCCATCCCCGGCGCCGCAGGTCGCAGCCGGTCCCGGCGTGACCGGGACGGGGCCCGATGAAGGGCGACATGCTGCCGCCGGAGTCCCGGATGCTCGTTGACGCCGCGACGGGCCGCATGATTCACCGACTCGTGATGCTCGGAGCGATCGCCGCGGCAACCGCCACCGCGGCGAGAGCCGCCGATCTGGTCGCCACGCTCCGGCCGGATCGGCTCGAGATCTCGACCGCAGGGGGAGGGGCCGTGGCCTCGTACGTGTTCGCCGATCCGACCGTCGGCCGGCCGTCGCTCCGCGATCTCCATGCCCCGGACGGGAGCCTCGTCACGCGGCCGTGCCCGCCGCGCGCCGGGATCGATCCTCCCGATCACCCGACGATGCATCCGGGCCTGATGCTGTGCTTCAGCGATCTCTCCGGCCACGACCCGTGGCGGCACAAGGCCGCCGTGCGGTTTCTCGGCTTCGACGCCGTGCCGCAGGCCACCGCCGACGGCGTCACCTTCACTGCCGCGATCGCGTACCTCGGCGCCCCGGCCGACGTGCCGGAGGCACCGGTGCTCTGCGTGGAACGGTCGACGATCACGATCGCCGACCACGAGTTGGTGGGCCTGCCCGTTCGCTCGGTCGACTGGCAGGCGGAGCTCACGGCGGGCGACGCCGGGGTGACGTTCGCCGACGTCCAGGAGATGGGCTTCGGCATCCGGCTGGCCACGGGGCTTTCGCCCAGGGGTGGGGGCAGGTACCTGGCGAGCCACGGCGGCCGCGACGAGCGGGAGGTGTTCGGTCGTCAGGCCGAGTGGTGCGACGCGTCGGGCACGGTCGACGGCCGGCGGTGCGGCGTGCTCCTGATCGATGGCGCGGGCAACCCCCGCCGGCCCTTCGTCCACGCGCGGGACTCCGGCTGGCTGCTGGCCAACCACTTCGGCGTGCACACCTACTCGAAGGCCCCGTCCGGGGCGATCACGCTGCCGCCCCGCGGGCGGATGCAGCTTGCGGTGCGGTATCTGCTTCACGGCGACGTCGCCGACGAGCAGCTCACGGACCTGGCCGCGGCCGTGGTTGCGTCGAGGCCCGGCAGGCTCGTTCCGCCCGAGGTGCTCGCCGACCACGTCGCCGAGTTCAATCGGCTCGATCCGGAAGACGTGGTCAATGCCGTGCCCAACGCCGCCGCCGAGGCCTGGCTCGCCGCCACCACGCCGCGGTTCGACTGCCCGGACCCGGATGTCGTCCGGATCTGGAACTTCCGCTGGTGGTGCCTCCGCAAGCACCTCCGCCGCGACGACGCCGGCCGGTGGGTGTTCACGGAGTTCATCACCCGCCCCCAACCGGTGAGTTCGGCGCTCGGCCACCACATCACGGAGGGCCGCTGGCTCCGCGACGACGCTTATCTCGACGACACGATCGACCATTGGCTCGACCCACGGCAGGCCGAGCGGCTCCACAAGTACAGCCAGTGGCTGCCGTACGCCGTCTGGCAGCGGCTGCTGGTCAACGGCGACGCGGACTTCGCCACCAGCCGTCTCGACGCCCTGATCGCCGACCATCGCCGCTGGGCAGACGAGCGGCGGCGGCCCGACGGCCTCTACTGGCAGTACGACGTCCGCGACGCCATGGAGGAGTCGATCAGCGGCGGCCGCCACGAGAAGAACATCCGACCGCCGCTCAACTCGTACATGGCGGGTAGCGGCCGCGGCCTGGCGGAGCTCGCCCGGCGTGCCGGACGGGATGCAGACGCCCGCACCTTCGCGGCCGAGGCGGAGGATCTCCGCGCGCGGCTGCTCACCGCGCTCTGGAATCCCCGCGACGAGTTCTTCGAGGTGGTGCGCGAGGATGGCTCGTTCGCCGACGTCCGCGAAGCGATCGGATTCATTCCGTGGTACTTCGCCATCCCGCCGGCGGGCCACGGGTATGAGTCGGCCTGGCGGCAGTTCGCCGACGAGCGGGGCTTCCGCGCTCCGTGCGGCATCACGACCGCGGAACGCCGGCATCCGAAGTTCCGCTCGCACGGCGTCGGCACGTGCGAGTGGGACGGGGCCGTCTGGCCGTTCGCGTCGGCGCAGACGCTCACGGCCCTGGCGAACGTGCTGCGCGGCCCGACGCAGGACGCCGTCACGAACCGCGACTACTTCGCCGCGCTGCTGACCTACGCCCGCTGCCACCAGTACGACGGCGAGCCCTATCTCGGCGAGTATCTCGACG
>CAXNJC010000060.1:0-6912 GCA_964202525.1 Pirellulales bacterium | reverse complement strand
CGGGTGTCGACCGCGGGCACGGTCGTCGGGGGCTGCGCGAGCCATGCCCGCTCCACCCAGCCGAGCGCGAGCAGCACGACCGCGGCGAGGGGAACAACGTTCCAGAATAGCCGCCGCCGCTCGCCGGGGGCGAGGTAGTTGCGGGGCCTTTGCGACGGCGACGCCGGCTCCGTCGGAACCGGCGCGGCACCGTCGCGACCGGCCCGGTCGTTCACGGCGCCTGCCGCGGCCCGACGGCGGCCTCCCCGGCGGCGGCAGCCGCCTTCTGCCGACGCATCTCCCGCCAGACGTACGCGCCGAACGAGCCGACGAGCGTGAACGGCATCGCGAGCATCAGCAGGATGCTGTAGAAGTAGCCCCGCGCCACGTTGAGGCCGTCCGGATCGGACGTGTTCACGGCGTCCTTGCAGTTGGGGCAGCCGAACGCCTCGGCGCCCGTCAGCAGCACGATCGCCAAGAGCACGACGGCCGGGATCACCGGCGTCAGGCGGCGGACGGACGTGGACACGAATCGCATGCTGCCACTCCTCTCGAGCATTCTACGCCCCGCGTCAGCCCCCGGGAAACCACTGATAGAGCATCAGGTAGATCACCACGCCCGTGACCGAGACGTAGAGCCAGATGGGCATGGTGATCCGGCCGAGACGACGATGCGCGTCGAACCGGCCCTGCCACGCCAGCAGGAACATCCGCACGGCGAGCACCGGCACCGCGACGGCGAGCAGAATGTGCGAGATCAGGATCGTGAAGTAGACCGGCCGCACGCTTCCCTGGCCCCGGAACGGTACATGCCCCACGAGGTAATGGTAGGTCAGGTAGCAGGCGAGAAACACGGCCGACGTGAGGAAGGCGGCCACCATCACGGCCCGGTGGGCCCGTACTCGGCCGCGCCGGATGAGCACCCAGCCGGCCACCAGCAGGACCGTGGCCACGGTGTTAAGGATCGCGTTGGTCGTGGCCAGCGGATGCACGGCGGCTGCCAGCGTCGCGATCATGGCACGATCCCGGCTTCGGGTCCGGCCACCTTCTCCGCGAGCACCTCGCGGATCAGCTTCACGAGCTGCTGGACCTTGTCGGCGTCGAGCAGGTGATAGCCGCCGCGGAGGCGGCCCTGGCGGTCGAAGACGACGCCGCGCTCGGAGTGGACGCCGAGTTCCACCGGGAGGCGGAACACCTTCTGACCGACTTGCTCGATCAGCTTCAGGTCGCCCGTGAGGAACTTCCACCTCGCCGGATCCGCCTCGAACCTCGCCGCGTACTTCTCCAGCGCTTCGGGGGTGTCGTTCACGGGATCGCAGGTCAGGCTCACCACGATCAGAGAGGGGTCGTCGATCTCCCGGAGGATGTCGGCGATCGCCTGATTCTCGCGAAAGCAAGGCCCCGGACAGTTGGCGAAGAAGATCGCCCCGAGCACGACCCGCCCCTCGAGCGCCGTCGACGAAAACTCCGCCCCGGTCTGATCACGAAGCGTGAACGGCACGTCGGCAAGGTTCGGGACCTCGACCTCCTCGTCCCGCACGGCGCCGGCCACCGGTGTGACGGTCGGACGCCCCGCATCCGGCACGGCCCGGGGAGCACAGGCCCCGCCCGACAGCAGCGCCAGGGCCGCCGCGGCCACCCACCGCACGGGGTTCACGATGAAGCGGCTCAATGGGCCTGCTCCGCGAAGGGCCCCTCGGCCCCGGCCTTCTCCAGAAGCTTCACGTCTGAACCACGGGCCATGTGCAGGGCCCGCTCCTGCGACACCATGCGATTCCGCAGGCCGACGTCCGGAATCAGCATAATGCCGAGAAAAAGGGCCATCATGGCGGCGGGAATCGTGAGCACGTACTTCCAGTTCGCCTCCCACCAGACGTGCATGAAGAACATGATCACGAGCATCGCCTTGGTGCAGGACACCGCCATCATGAAGGTCCAGCCTACCTGCGGCTGATCTCGCCAGGGCCAGGCCGGGGAGTAGGTGAAGAACGACATGGTCGTCAGCCCGCAGAGAGCCAGGAACACGAGCAGATACTTGCCGAGCCCGCCGTGGGCATGGTGATCGCCGTGGCCCGCCGCGTGGTCGATGGCGTGCTGCAGGGTCTCGTCAGCCGATTCACCGGCGCGGGTGACGGGGCCGTGGGTGCCGTGGTCTGCCATGGGTCGCTTTCAGAACAGGTACATGAGGGGAAACAAGAAGATCCACACCAGATCGACGAAATGCCAGTAGAGGCCGATGTTCTCGATCGCTCCCGCCCGCTTCGCGTTGAGCGTCCAGGTGAGCATGATCGCGAACACGAGCAGGCCGACAGCGACGTGGATCGCGTGGAATCCGGTGAGCAGGAAGTAGGTGCTGGCCCACATGTTGCCCCCGGGGATCACGGTCGGCAGCTTCAGCCACGGAAAGGTGTCGTTGAGGCCGTGCGCCCCGTGGCCGCCCGAGTGATCGGCCCCCTCGGCGGGCAGCGGCATCACCTGGTCGGCCACCACCGCCATGTCGAAGGGCTGCTGCTCGGGGCTGGCCACCATCTTCTGGATCTGCTGCAGGCGGCTGCGGGCGGTCCGCTGCTCGTCCGAAAAGCGATCGGCCGGAGCGTCGTCGAGCCGCTTGAGCACGTCCACCGTGTCGCCCGGCTTCGCCTCGGCGTCGGCCGGATCGCGGAGCACGGCGGGAACCGAGCCCACGGGCACCTTTCGCAGCTCATCGAGCCGGGCCCTCACGGCCGAGCCGTAGTAGAGATCGGGCCGCTCGTAAATCCGGCTGTGGGGCATCGCCGGATAGATGCCGTGGGCGAACTTCGCGCTGTACTCGTAGCCCTTGATGCCGAGGAAGAGCGTGCCGAGCACGAGCGTGAGGAGCATCCAGAACTTGGCGAGCCCGGCCTTGTTGACCCGCGCGGCCTCGAGGGCCAGCACGATGGTCACGCTCGAGCAGATCAGCACGAAGGTGTTGAAGGCCCCGATCGGCTCGCTGAGGTGCACGTGGTGCGGCTTCGGCCACACCGGCGCCCCGAACCGGAGCACGACGTAACTGCCGAGCAGCGCCGCGAAGAACATGATCTCCGTCGAGAGGAACAGCCACATGATCAGCTTGCCACGGGTGAGGGGCAGACCGGGCTGGTACTGGAGCGTGATGTGGCCGTGATGGTCGCCGTGCCCGGCGTGGCCGTGGTCATGACCGTGCGGGATCGTGGCGGAGTGGGCGTTCATGGCGAAACTCTGTCGGCTGGCGGTGACGGGATCAGACGGGTCTTCCGAACACGACCGCCGCTGTGAGCAGGCCGAGCAGGGAACCGAGGGACGTGAGCAGCAACACGCGTGCGGACGCGTCGTCGCGGCGGACCGCGAAGCGGACGGAGGCGAGCACGTAGGCCAGCGACGCCGCGGCGGCGAGCAGAAACAGCGGGCTGCTCCCTGACGGCACGGCCAGCACCAGGCTCGCCGGCACCATCGCCAGAGCCGCCGCGAGCGATTGCCCGGCGGCCCGCAGGCCCGAGGGATCGACCACGGTCAGCATCCGCAGGCCCGCCGCCTCGTACTGCCGACGGTAGAGCCAGGCGATCGCCATGAAGTGCGGAAACTGCCAGAGGTAGAGCACCGTGGCCAAGGCGGCGACGGCGAGCGCCGAACGGGCATCGCCGGCCGCGAGCCGTGCGGGGCCGCCGGCAGCGCACCAGCCGATCGCCACCGGCAGGGCCCCGGCCACCGCGCCCACGGCGGTGTTGAGGGGAGTCACCCGCTTGAGCGGCGTGTAGACGAGCACGTAGAGGAGCCACGTGGCGAACGCCGCGACGGTGGCCCAGACACCGCCGCCGGCCCAGATCGCGACCGAACCGAGCACCAGCGTGACGGCCGTGATCCCCCAGGCATCGCGTGTCGCCAGCCGCCCGGCCGCGACGGGCCGCGACGCCGTCCGGGCCATCGACCGGTCGGTCGTCAGCTCGCGAATCTGGTTGGCCACGCTCGAACTCGCGGCCACGAGGGCCGTGCCTCCGAGCACCGCCAGGAGGCCGGCGACGCTCTCGGGGCGACCGGCCGTGAGCCAGAACGCTGAGGCCACGGTTGCCAGCACCATCACCGCGATCCGCGGACGAACGAGCAGCGCGACGTCGGCGGCCCACGACGCCGTCCGGCCGGCGTCGTCGACGAGCGGCGTGGCGGGAAACGGCGCGGGGACGGCGACGGCGTCCGTGAAGGCCGGAGGAGTCACGCGAATGCCCTCCTCGACGCGCTGTCGGCCGCCTGGCCGCCGGCCGGCGCCGACATGCCCACCGCGCCTGCCCTGATCGCGAGCACGACCGACGCCGCGAGGATCAGCATCCCGAGCACCACGTGGCCGGTGACCACGGTCGCATTCCACACGCTGCGGGCCCGCAGCGGCTCGCTCCACTGCCACGCCTCGGGCAGCAGCCCCGACGGCACGCCCCAGTTGGCGACCCAGGCGCCCGCTCCGAGCATGAGTTGACCGAGCACGAGCACCACGATGGCCTTCGACCAGCGGCGGGCCGCCGCCGGGCCGTCTTGCGACAGCGTGACCGCGGCCACGACGGCCAGCACCGTGACGGCGATGGCTCCCAGGATGTGGAGGCCGACCAGGCCGCGGAACGTCGCGGGCTCGACCGACGCGTCGAGGTGTCTCAGCTGGGCCCCGGCAACGAGCTGCAGGTACGAGACGACGAGCAGAGCGACCGGCACGCGGAACGACGTCCCTGCCACCGCGGGCGTCCGCCGCGACAGGGCGGCGATGGCGACGGCCACGGCGAAGAACAGCGGCCCCGTGCAGGCGTGGACCTTGGCGATCGTCTTGTCGTCGAGGAGCACCCGGGCACCGCCGAGCCCACCCTGCACCAGCACGAGCGCGACGGCGGCCACGGACAGCCAGCGAACGGCCGGGGTCGCCCCGGACTGCCAGGCCACCGCGGCGAGCACAAGCGTCACGAGGCCGGCCGTCGCGCCGAGAAGCCTGTGGCCGTGCTCCAGAAACAGGTCCCACGGCCCGTGCAGCCAATCGGCCAACGGAAACAAGAACATGTTGTGCCCATAGGTCCCAGGCCAGTCGGGCACGGCCATGGCAGCTTCATAGGTCGTGACCAGGGCCCCGAACGACAACAGCACCGCCGTCACGCCCACCAGCAGGCAGGCGACGAGGTGCGTCGGGTTGAGGGAGCTGAGTTTCATACGCGACCGAGATAGCCGACACACACGACGGCAGGCGAGGGGACTGGCGAATGCCCGACGAGCGTTGGAGGTTTCGCTCGGCCGCTCCTCTCAATGGGCTGCGGCCGCGGCGGCCGCGGCGGCAGCGTTCGGCGGGTCGGTCTGCATCAGGTGGTCCTTTTCGACGCCGGGCACCGAGTACTCATACGGGCCGCGGTATACGACCGGCTGGAAGTCGAAGTTGCCATGCCCGGGCGGGCTCGGCGCGGCCCACTCCAGGGTGTTGGCGTTCCACGGATTCCGGCCGGCGACGGGGCCCCAGAACATGCTGTAGATGAAGTTGGCCGCGAAGATCACCTGCGTGGCCACCATGCCGATGGCACAGTACGTCATGAAGGCGTTCATCGGCTGCAGGTGATGGAAGGTCTCGTAGTGGTAGGCGTCGGCGAGACGGCGGGGGAAGCCGACCGCGCCGAGGATGTGCATCGTGAAGAAGGTGCCGTTCATGAAGATGAACGTCAGGAAGAAGTGCACCTTGCCCCAGAACTCGTTCATGGTCCGCCCGAACATCTTCGGGAACCAGAAGTAGATCCCCGCGAACACGCCCATCGCGGTGCCGCAGAACAGCACGTAGTGGAAGTGGGCCACGATGAAGTAGGTGTCGTGGATGAAGATGTCGACCGGGGTGGCGGCCATGAAAATGCCGGACAGACCGCCGATGATGAACATCGACACGAAGGACAGGGCGAAGAGCATCGCCGTGGTGTATTCGAGCTTGCCGCCCCACAGCGTGCCCAGCCAGTTGAACGTCTTCACCGCACTCGGCAGCGCGATCATCATCGTGGACACCATGAAGGTGATCCCCAGGGCAGGATTCATGCCCGACATGAACATGTGGTGGCCCCAGACGATGAAGCCCAGCCCGGCGATGCCGGCGATCGAATAGACCATCGGCCGGTAGCCGAACAGCGGCTTGCGGGCGAACACGGTGAGGATGTCACTCACCATGCCCATCGCCGGCAGGATCATGATGTAGACGGCGGGATGGCTATAGAACCAGAAGAGGTGCTGCCAGAGGAGCGGTTGACCGCCGCCGGCACCGGCGATCGCGTTGTTGATCACGTTGCCTTCGGGGGAGAAGAAGCCCGTGCCGAACATCCGATCGGCGAGCTGCATGAATCCGGCCGCCGTGAGCACCGGCAGGGCGAAGGCCTGAAGCACCGCCGTGATGAACATCGCCCAGATGGTCATCGGCAGGCGAAACATCGTCATGCCGGGCGCCCGCATCAGGATGATGGTGGTCATGTAGTTCACGCTGCCGAGCATGCTCGACACGCCCACGAAGGTGAGGCCGAGCAGCCAGAGCGTCTGGCCCATGCCGCTCGCCGGCGAAGAGGCCGGATTGGTCGAGAGCGTGGGATAGCTCGTCCAGCCGCCGGAGGCCGCACCGCCCTCCACGAAGAAGCTCGCGCCGAAGCAGACGAATGCGGGCCACATGAACCAGTACGACAGCATGTTGAGCGTGGGAAACGCCATGTCGTCGGCCCCGATCATCAGCGGAATGAGAAAGTTGCCGAAGGCTCCGGCCAGCACCGGGATGATCACCAGGAAGATCATCACGGTGGCGTGCATCGTGAAGAGCATGGTGTAGAACTCGGGAGCCATCTGGCCCCCTTCCTGGGCGAAGAGTTTGCCCAGGACCGGCACGTCGGACCACGGCCACGCCACCTGCCACCGGACGGCCAAGGCCAGCAGGCCGCCGATCAAGAACCAGAG
>CAXNJC010000059.1:0-6924 GCA_964202525.1 Pirellulales bacterium | reverse complement strand
GCCGTGCTCGGCGGCACGCTCGAGCCCGCCGCCGCGGCGGCGCGGATGCAGCGGGATGCGGAGAGCTTCATCACCTCGATGCACAAGCGGATCGAGCCGAGTCCGCTGGTGCCGGTGGTGGCGGCCGCCGTGGGGCTGGGCCTGCTCGCGCTGCTCGTCCGGCAGCTGCCCACGTTCCTCGCCTTCTTCGCCGACCTCCGCACGAACCCGACCGCCTATGCCTTCGCGCTGCCCGCGGTGGTGGTGATCTTCGCGGTGATCGTGTTTCCCTTCGTCTGGAACCTCGTGCTCTCGCTCTCCGACATGTCGCTCTCGCGCTTCCGCGACTGGCGGGTGGTCGGGCTGCAGAACTACGCCGAGGTGCTCTCCGACCCGCGGCTCTGGGGGCTGTCGGGCGTGTTCCTGAAGACGATCGTCTGGACCGTCGTGAACGTGGCGCTGCACGTCGCCCTGGGCGTGATGCTGGCGGTCACGCTCAACGGGCCGGTGCGGGGCAAGGCGATCTACCGGCTGCTGCTGATCATCCCCTGGGCGGTGCCCGCCTACATCACGGCGCTCACGTGGCGGGGCATGTTCGACTACGAGTACGGCGCGGTGAACCTGATGCTCGGCCGCTGGCTCGGCCTGCCGGCCGTGAACTGGCTGGGGGAGCCGCAGCGGGCCTTCGAGGCCTGCATCATCGCCAACGTCTGGCTGGGGTTCCCGTTCATGATGGTGATCGCCCTCGGCGGCCTCCAGGGCATCCCGCAGGAGCTCTACGAGGCCGCGCGGATCGACCGAGCCAGCCGCTGGCAGCAGTTCTGGCACATCACGCTGCCGCTCTTGAAGCCGGTGCTCCTGCCGGCCGCCACGCTCGGCGCGATCTGGACGTTCAACAATCTGAACGTGGTCTGGCTCGTGTCGAACGGCGGCGAGCCGCAGGACTCGACCCACATCCTCGTGTCGTACGTGTACAAGTCGGTGTTCAACCTCTACCGCTACGGCTACGGCGCGGCCCTGTCGACCGTGATGTTCCTGATCCTGCTCGCCTTCTCGGTCGCCTTCCTGCACCGCACCCGGGCGACCGAAAGCGTGTACCGATGACCCAGCCGAGGACCGGGCAATGAAGGAACCCCTGCGAATCACGCTCCTGCGGCACGCGGTGCTGCTGGCGTTCGTGGCGATCTCGCTCTATCCGGTGCTCAACGTGATCTCGATCTCGCTGCGGCCGGGTGACCGGCTGCGGTCCACGGACCTCTCGATCATTCCGCCCGACTGGACGTTCGCGAGCTACGTGAAACTGTTCACCGAGCAGCCCTTCCTCACGTGGCTCGGCAACTCGCTCGTAGTCTCGTCGGTGGTGACGCTCACCGGCGTCGCCCTCGCCTCGACCGCCGGCTACGCGTTCAGCCGGTTCCAGTTCATCGGCCGGAAGGCCACGATGCTCGCCATCCTCACCACGCAGATGTTTCCGGCGACCATGCTCCTGCTGCCGCTCTACGTGCTGATCGCGCGGCTGGGCCTCGTCGACACCTGGCTGGGGCTGATGGTCTTCTACACGGCCACGGCGCTGCCGTTCTGCGTCTGGCAGATGAAGGGCTTCTACGACACGATCCCGGCCTCGCTCGAGGAGGCGGCCCGCATCGACGGCTGCTCCCGGGCCCAGGCCTTCTGGCACGTGGTGCTGCCGCTGGCCACGCCGGGGCTCGTGATCACCGCGCTGTTCAGCTTCATGACGGCCTGGAGCGAGTACATCGTGGCGGCGCAGGTGATGCAGAACGAGTCGATGTTCACGCTGCCCCTGGGCATCAAGGGGTTTCAGGCGAGCCTGTCGTCGCAGTGGGGTCTCTACGCCGCCGCGTCGATCCTCGTGAGCCTGCCGGTGGTGGCCGTCTTCCTGGCCCTCTCGAAGTATCTCGTCAACGGCCTGACCGTCGGCTCGGTGAAGGAGTAGGGGCCGCCGCCCCGTCACGCATGGCAACCGTCACGCTCCGCGACCTCCACAAGCGGTATCCCCAAGGCTTCCACGCCGTGCGGGGCGTCTCGCTCGACGTCCGCGACGGGGAGTTTCTCGTGCTCGTGGGCCCCTCGGGCTGCGGCAAGTCGACCACCCTCCGCATGGTGGCGGGGCTCGAGGAGGTGACCGACGGCGAGATCCGCATCGGCGACCGGCTCGTCAACGACGTGGCCCCGGGCGACCGCGACATCGCCATGGTGTTTCAGAACTACGCGCTCTATCCCCACCTCTCGGTGCGGGAGAACATGGCCTTCGGCCTGAGGATGCGGGGTACGGCCCGGGCCGAGATCGACCGCCGCGTGGCCGACGCGGCCGCGGCGCTCTCGATCGAGCACCTCCTCGCCCGCCGGCCCCGGGAACTCTCGGGGGGCCAGCGGCAGCGGGTGGCCCTCGGCCGGGCGATCGTCCGCGAGCCGGCGGTGTTTCTCTTCGACGAGCCGCTCTCCAACCTCGACGCCAAGCTCCGCGTGCAGATGCGGGCGGAGCTCGCCCGGCTGCACCGCCGGCTGGGAACCACGGTGATCTACGTGACCCATGACCAGGTGGAGGCGATGACGCTCGGCGACCGGATCGTGCTCATGAACCACGGCGTGATCCAGCAGGTGGACGAGCCGCTCGCGATCTACCGGCGGCCGGCGAATCGCTTCGTGGCGTCGTTCATCGGCAGCCCCACCATGAACTTCTTCGCCGGGTCGATCGACGACGGCCGCTTCCGGGTCGCCGACGGCATGGCCGGCCTGTCGCTCGACGCCGAGGGTGGGCCGCTGCGGCCGGCCCCGGCCGTGCTCGGCGTGCGGCCGGAGGACTTCGTCGTGGACGGCGGGGCGGTCCCCTTCACGACCGCGGAGGTCGAGGTGGCCGAGCATCTGGGGCACGAGACCCTCGCCCACGTTTCGGTCGGCGGGGCTTCCCACGTGGTCCGGGTCCCGGGCGACCGGGCGGTTTCCCCGGGCGACCGGCTTTCCCTGGGCGTGCGCCCGGGCGGTGCCCACCTGTTCGCGGCGGACGATGAGGGCCGCCGCCTGAACTGACGTGCGGGCGGCCGGGCGGCTTGAACGCCGCATCGGCGTCGGCCGACGGCTGGGGCGGCGCGGGGGCGAAGTGCTGCAGGATCGCCGCCGCCACGACCGCCGGCGGATGGCCTTCCCCCACGAGCCGGTCGACGACCGGCAGGCGGGCCCGAAACTCGTTGCCGGCGAGCGTCGCGCGGAGCCGCTCGAGCAGCCGCTCGGCCCGCCGGGCCTCGACGGCCGCGGCCGGCGGCACCTCCGCCCGGCGGAGACGGGTGGAAAGCGCCCGCTCGATTAACTGGAGCTTTCGGGCGGCGCCCCCCGAGACGAGCGTGAGGGCGAGCCCCTTGCGGCCCGCCCGGCCGGTGCGGCCGATGCGGTGGACGTAGTCCTCGGCGTCGTAGGGCATGTCGTAGTTGACCACGAGGCCGAGGTCATCGACGTCGATCCCACGGGCGGCCACGTCGGTGGCCACGAGGAACGGAAACGCCCCCTTCTTGAAGGCGTTCATCACCCGCGTCCGCTGCGGCTGCGCCATCCCGCCGTGGAGCCGCTCCGCCGGGCAGCCGCGGGCGGCAAGGGCGTCGGCGAGCTCCTCGACCATCTGCTGGGTGTTGCAGAAGATCACGCCGCTGGAGACGCCGTGGAAGTCGAGCAGCCGCAGCAGTGCTTCGAGCTTCGCCCGGTGCGGCACTTCGTAGGCGATCTGCTCGACCGCCGCGGGGCCGCCCGCCGACTTCCGCCCGACGCTGATCGACTCCGCGTCGCGGGAATGCCGGGCCACCAGCGAGCGAATCTCGGGCGAGAGCGTGGCTGAGAAAAACACCGTCTGCCGCTCGGGCGGGGCGGCGGCGAGGATCTTCTCGATGTCCTCGCGGAAGCCCATGTCGAGCATCCGGTCGGCCTCGTCGAGCACGATCAGCCCGACCGTCGCGAGGTCGAGCGTGCCCCGGGCGAGATGGTCGACGAGGCGGCCGGGCGTGCCGACGAGGATGTGCACGCCGCGGCGAAGCTCGGCGAACTGCGGTTCGTAGGCGGCGCCGCCGTAGACGGCGAACGAGCGGACGCGCGTGCCCTGTCCGGCGAGCTTGCGGACTTCGCCCGCCACCTGGGTCGCCAGCTCCCGGGTGGGCACGAGGATCAGCACCTGGGTCGCGTTCCGCGCCGGGTCGATCCGCTCCACGGCCGGAATGCAGAACGCGGCCGTCTTGCCTGAGCCGGTCTCCGACTGCCCGATGACGTCGCGGCCGGCCATGATCGGCGGGATGGTGGCCGCCTGCACGGACGTGGCCGTGTCGAAGCCCATGGCGGCGATGGCCCGCAGGCTGGCCTCGGACAGGCCGAGGGATGCGAAGGGAACGCGGCCGGGATCGGAAGCGGAATCCATGCGGCAGGAGCCTGGGGCGGGGGAGGGGCGGAGGTCGAAGGGTCGACCGCTCTGGCCCACCTCGCAACGGCTCGCGTCGTCAGCCGACGACGGCACCGACTCTAGGTCACGCCCCCGCGAAACGCAACGTGGCGCTCGGAGGTTGCAAAAGCCCGCTCCCCGCGGTGCTGCACGGCGGTGTCAGCCGACCACCGACAAGCCACGGTTTGCCGACCCACGCGGCCGGCGTCTCAGGACACCGACCGCCGCCGCCACGCCTCCAAGCGCGACGGCAAACAGGGAACCGGGCTCCGGCACGACGACCAGGTTGTTGGCGTACTGATTGCTGCCAGACCCAGAACCGGCATTGAAGTTGAAGAACCGGATCTGGGAGATATCGGAAGCACTTATGGAGAGGTTGCTGTTGGTGACGCTCACACCGTCAAACGACAGGGAGTACTGATTACCCGCAAGCTGCGTGAAGAGGATTGTCTGGGCGTTGTTGTTGCTCCACGCCGAGTTGCTGAATGACGTGTTCGGGCCGGTGATGTTCTCCGGTCCGCCAGCGTCATTGAGCTTGAACGTGTCGGAGGGATCGAGGCCGATGTAGTAGGTTTCAAAGCGATTGACCCCGCTGCTGTTCTGAAGCGAGATGCCCACCGTGCCCCCGCTCCCGATACCACCGAGTGCGAGGTCGAGTCGAACGGTATCGCCGGGAAGCAGAGCGCTCTGGCCAACGGTCGCCAGAGCACTCGCGAAGGAATACGTTTGACTCGCGGTCTGGGCGGTGTTGGCGTAGAGGCCCCACCAGGTTCCGGGCAGCGAACCTGCCGTCGAGGTGAAGTTCCCGTTTTGGCTGCTGTTCCCGGACGTCTGCGAAAACGTCCATCCGCTCGTCGACGGTCCACTCACCGAAACGATCGTGTTCGCGTCGGCTCGACCAACGATCACGCACGCGACCAGAGCGGCCAGAAAACCGGAAAGGTGAGCACCGCACGTGAAGGAGCCTGCACGATGGATGGCGGACATGGCGAACCCCTCTTCTCCATGACGGAAATGAAGCCCCGGGGGCGAAGCGATCTGCCTAGAAGCCCCCACCTCATCGCGAGTGGAGAGCAACCAGTGTGCCAACAACGCTTGCGTCTTTGAAAGGGTCGCCTCCATCGGCGTGGATCACAGCCAACTCAGCTGTTTTCTTGCTCAAAGGCCGCCGAAAGAGGGACGGCACGCCCACGTCGGTGAGGCGAATTGCCTCACTGACAGCACTGGGTGTGGTGCGAATCGCTCCAGTGTCTGGGCAGGGGTGGAGCGATTTGCACCACCCCAAGAGTGGGGATGCCGGTCGGCACTCCGCCTCGAATCCGAGCCTCGGCACGCGGCCCGCAGGCCCGCATCGCTTACGCGATGGCGGCTTTCTGAAGCCGCCGCTCAGCGAGGGGCTGCCCGTGCCCCGAGAGCCGGCGTATGACGCCGAGCGAAGCCACGAGGGCGAAGCGCAGGCGGCATCCGAGTGAGCGGCGGGCAGGATGCCCGACGCGAACGTCCGGCGACGCGGCACGGGCAGTCCCGAGCCTCACCAACCGGCCCGCAGGCCCGCATCGCCCACACGGCGGCGCGTCGCCGCCACCCAGGCGGCCCCGGCGGCGAGGCCCAGCAGCCAGCCGGACGGCTCCGGCACGGGGGCCACGGCCAGCGGGCTCGGCAGGTAGCCGCCCGCGTCGAACAGGCCCGCCGAAAGGAACTCTGCGGCGTCGAGCACGTCAACCGCGCCGTCGTGCGTGAAGTCGCCCTCGCTCCAGATCGCGGCCTGCCCGGAATCGAAGCGGCGTCCGGCCATCACGTTGGCAGCGTCGAGTACGTCGACCACGCCGTCGAGGTCGGTGTCGCCCGGAGCCGCGAAGGCGAAGGTGACGCGGCCGTCGTCGTCACGGATCCAGCCGACGGTGCGGAACTGCCCAGTCGCCAGCGCCCCGGCGACGGCGGACGAGAACACCCCGGCGTCGCCGCTCCAATCCCCGCCGCCACGGCCCTCGACCAGCGCGAGCCGGATCTCGGCGTCGGCCATGCCGGCGGCGACCGTCAGCCCCGACGCGGCCACGTCCACACCCCCGCGGAGGTGCAGCCCGGCGACGGTTGCCCGACCGGCGCTGGCCACCGCGAGGCGGGCGCCCGCCTCGACGGTTACCGCCGAGGTGGCCAGGGTCGCGGCATTGGCGATCTCGAGCACGCCCCCCTGCACGTCTGTGGTGCCCGTGAAGCCGTTGGCCGCGTCGAGCACGCACGTGCCGGATCCGGTCTTGATCAGCCGCGAGTTGCCCGCGATCGACGCCCGGCCCGCCTGGGCCTGCGTCTGCCGACCGGCATTCACGCCGAGCGTGACGGCGAACGGGGCCAGTGGCAGGCGGAGGTATTCGCCCGCCTGGATCGTGCCGTCGCCATCGAGCGTGCCCGGCAGCTGGTGGCTCGCGAGGAGTGTGCCGCCATTGCCGTTGCCGTAGAGGCCCACCGCGAGGAAGACGGCGTCGGGATACGCGCCGAACTCGTCGACGAGA
>CAXNJC010000058.1:0-6951 GCA_964202525.1 Pirellulales bacterium | reverse complement strand
ACCGTGGCCACGGTGGGCGCCAGGTTGCTGACGGTCACGTTCGTGAACGTCGACGCATTGAGCCGGGTGCTGAGGTTGCTGTTGGCCGACAGTCCCACGAGCACGCTCGACGTCATCGAGATCGTCACGCTGCCCACCTGCGTCCAGGCAGTGCCGTCGGGCGACACCGAACCGGTGAGCACGTTGCCGGCCCGCACGAGCCGCACCCAGTAGGGCGCGGCCTTGGCCGTCGGCCCGGCGATGTTGACGCTCGAGCCGCCGGTGCTCGTGCGATACTGCATGGCCACGCTGTTCGACGGCGACACCACCACCATCGCATGCTTTGCGTTGGCGGCCGTCGACTCGCGGATCATCACGCCGACCTTGGCCCAGCCGGCGGTGTTCTCGACGGTGGCCACGCGGGCCGTGATCGAGCCGTCGCCGACGAGCGGCTGGTAGGTGTAGCGGAACGCGTCGGCGGTGCCCCAGATGTCGGCGCCGTTGGAGACTACGGTGAAGGTGCCCGAGGAGAGGCCGCTGGCGCCCGTGCCGACCACGTTGCCGATGTCGGCCGACGTCCAGGGCGCGGGCGGCGGCGTGGCCGCCGGGGCGGCCGCGAAGATCGCGATCGGATTCGTGCCCTCGGTGGTCGCGTTGGTGGCGATCACGCGGTAGTAATACTTGCCCAGCGGCACGACCGACGCGTCGGAGTAGGTGAGGGCCGTCGAGCCGACGCTCGCCAGCGTGGTGAAGGTGGTGCCGTCGGTCGACCGTTCGATGCGGTAGCCGGTCGCCCCGGCGATCGCCGCCCACCGGATGCCGATCGCCGACGACGCCTTCGACGTGAAGGCCAGGCCGCCCACGGCCGGGAGCCGGGTGCTGCCCGTGAGCGTGGTCGGCACCGAGTCGCCGTAGGGGCTCAGCGGCGTGATCCGGAACCAGTACTGCGTGCCCACCGCCAGGCCGGTCGCCGTGTAGCTCGGCACGTTGGTGCCCACCGTGCCGATCTGCGTGAAGGTGACGTTATCGCTCGACCGCTCGATCCGGTAGCCCGAATCGCCGCTCTTGTCGCGCCAGTCGAGGACCACCTGCGACGCCGTCAGCGACCGCGCCGTGGCGTTCGTCACGGCACTGGGCCGGTTGATGCCGCTGGCCACCACCGACGCCGCCGACCGGCCCGCGGCGTCGGTGGCGCGGACCCGGAAGAAGGAGCGCATCGAGCCGGCGAGGCCGGAGTTGGTCCAACTCGTGGCCGATGCCGCGGCGGTACCCGCATCGACGAACTCCACGCCGTCGTCGGACCGCTCGATCACATACCCGGTGGCATCGGCTACCGGCTGCCACGAAACCGCAAGCGCCGTACCCGTGCCGCGGGCCACGGCCACGCCGGTCGGGGCCGGCAGCGAGTTGACCACCTCGGGGGCGTTGATCGTGCCGGTGAGTGCGACGTTGGTGAACTTCGCCTCGTTGAGCTTCGCGTTGTCGCGGGCGCAGGTGAGCAGGCCGATGTAGACCGTGGACGACATCGACACCGTGGTCGACCCGACCGTCGTCCACGAGACCCCGTCGGCCGACCGCGACGCGGTGATCGTGCTGCCCGACCGCACGAGCCGCACCCAGGTGGGAGTGAAGGCGGCGGCCGTGCCGTTGACCGAGGTCGACGTGCCGCCGGTCGCGGTGCGGGAGACCATCTGCGGTCCGTTGCTGGCGCTGGTGACCATCGCCACGTGCTTCGCATTGGCGGCGAGCGACTCGCGAATTTCGACGCCCACCTTCGACCAGGCGTTGGTGTTTTGGTTCTGCGTCACCCGGGCCACGATCGACCCATTGCCGGTCAGCGTCTGGTAGGCGAAGCGGAAGCCGTCGGCGGTGCCCCAGACGTCGGCCCCACCGCCCGCGACGGTGAAGGTGCCCGTGCTCGCGGTGTAGCCGGCGTCGCCCGGGCTGCCCACGCTCCCGACGTCGGCCGTCCGCCAGCCCTCGGGCAGATCGTTGACGGCGAGCTCGTAGGAGCCGAGGTCGCCGTAGTCGCCGTGGCTCGACACGAACGCATACCACGTGCCGCCGCCGGTCGGCAGCACGATCTGCTGGTCGTTGGCAGCACTGTCGCTGGCCGCCACGAGCACCCCCGAGCCGTCGTAGATCTCGAGTTTCGCGTCGAGCGCCGAGGGCTTCGTGGGCACCACCGACACCACCGACACGCCCGACCCGACGGTGCTGAACGAGAACACGTCGATGTCGTTCATCCGCTCGATGATGCCCGCGATCGACCGGCTGCCGTCGGCGGCGGGCGTGAGGGCTCGGGCCGTCGCGATCGTGCCGCCGTGATCGTCGGCCCGGAAGCCGTCGCCGCCGGCCGGCTGGCGGGCCTTGATCTTTCCGGCGATCACCGCAATGTCGTCCTGCAGGCTGCTCGCCGAACCACTCGGGTGCCCGATGAACCACTTGTGGATGTCTTGGGCGTAGTCGACGCCCATCAGCGGCCCGTGCAGTGAGTCGAAGCCCGAGGAGTATTCCTTGGTCTTGTTGCCGAGGAGGTCGTAGTCGGACTGATGGGCGAGCCCGAAGTTGTGCCCCACCTCGTGCACGATGCCCGACACCCGCGTGCGGGCGTCGCCCGCCTGGTTGAACGACTCCGGCTTCGAGTTCGGAAACACGCCCACGTAGCTGTAGCCGCCGGAGATGCTCGGGCTGGTGACGTGCCAGGCGAAGGGCACGGTCGGCTTCACGGTGGTCACGTTGACGTCGAACATCGCGAAGTAGACGGAGACCTGCCGCCACGCCTCGCGGATCGTCGCCTGCTCGGTGGCGTTGAAGGTGGTCGGGTCGCCATCGACGTCGTAGGGGGCGTTGGCGCCCTCCCCGTCGAAGTCGAGGTAGATCGCCGTCGGGGCACCCGGCAGGCTGTTGAGGTCGGGCAGCCCGTTGGCGGCGGCGGCCGTGGCCGTGAGGTCGCCTCCGAGCGTGGCCAGCGTGCCGGTCGACGAGGCGAGACCGACCGCGAAGCCGTGGGAGACGTCGAACGTGTCGCCCGCCGAGAGCGTCGCGATGCCGTGGTCGTGATCCGCGGCCACGGGATCGTGGAGCTCGTGGGACACGTCGGCGCAGAGCGCGAGCCTGGTCTCGAGACGCTCCACCTGCAGGATACGGCGCACGCGACGCCGCGACCCACCGGCGGCAGCTCCGCGTCGCGATGGTCTGCGCATGCTGCCACTCCCGTCGACCAGGCCCCTCACGCCCAAGAATACGCCCGCGCCGAAGGCCTCACCAGATCGACTCCACGCCGCGGCCGCCCGATTGGAAAGCCCGCCGACACCCGCTATTCTGCCCACCGTCTTCCGCGTCCGCCCGTCCTCGGTATCCCCGCGAGCCTCCCCCCGATGTCCAGCACGACCGCACCCGCCGACCCGTGGTTCCAGGACCGATTCGCCCAGCGGATCGGGGGTGCGACGTTCGGCAAGGGCACCGAAATCTACAAGTTTGAGCTCATCAAGCGGGCCAAGCGGCAGGCCCTCGCCGACCACCCCGAGCGGCGGATGCTCGACTTCGGAATCGGCGAGAACGACGAGATGGCCCCGGCGCACGTGCGGGCCGTCATGAAGAAGGAGGTCGACCGGCCCGAGAACCGCGGCTACGCCGACAACGGCATCGCAGCCTTCAAGGAGGCCGCCGCCGCCTTCATGCAGAGGGAGTTCGGCGTCGTGCTCGATCCGGTCACGGAGGTCAACCACTGCATCGGCTCGAAGACGGCCTACGCCATGCTGCCCGCGGCCTTCATCAATCCGGGCGACGTGACGCTCATGACCGTGCCGGGCTACCCGGTCGCCGGCACCGCCACGCGGTGGTACGGCGGCGTGGTGCACCGCCTGCCGCTGGTGCCCGAGAACGACTTTTTTCCCGATCTCGACGGCATCCCCGCCGACGTGCTCGCGAAGACGAAGATGCTCGTGCTCTGCTACCCCAACAGCCCGACGGGCAAGACCGCCACCCGCGAGTTCTACAAGCGGGTGGTCGACTTCGCCCACCGGCATCGTGTGGTGGTGGTGCAGGATGCCGCGCACATCATGCTCACCTACGACGACGCGCCGCTCTCCTTCCTGTCGGTGGACGGCGCGAAGGAGGTGGGCGTCGAGGTGCACTCGATGTCGAAGGGCTTCCACATGATCGGCTGGCGCATGGGCTGGGTATGCGGCCACGAGCGGATCGTGCGGGCCTTCGCCGACATCAAGGACAACAGCGACTCGGGCCAGTTCATGGCGATCCAGAAGGCCGCGGCCGCCGCCCTCGCCGACCCGGAGATCCCGCGGCAGGTGCGGGACAAGTACCGGCGTCGCCTGGAGAAGCTCGTGGGCGTGCTCCGCGCGTCGGGCTTCGAGTGCGAGATGCCGGGCGGCACCTACTTCCTCTACACGCCGAGCCCGAAGGCCGCCGGCGACCGGCCGTTCGCCGCCGCGCAGGACGCCAGCCAGTTCCTGATCCGCGACCTCTCGATCTCGACGGTACCGTGGGACGACTGCGGCGCTTTCCTGAGGTTTTCGGTGACCTACGAAGCCGACGACGAGTCGGGCGAGGACGACCTGATGGCCGAACTGCACGCCCGGCTGCAGCGGGCCCGGCTGAAGTTCTGAACGACCCGACGGCTTCCGTCCACGGCGCCGCCTCCGAGGAGCCACTTCGATGCTACGTATCCCAGGCTTGTCCACGTCGCTCGTCGCGATCGTCTGCGGGGCGATCCTCTGCGGCCCGCTCGTCGGCTGCAGCGGCACCGCCAAGAAACCGCCCCTCACGTTCGCGGAGCGGCTCAAGCGGGCGAAGGCCGACAAGACGCCGGGCGGCCCGGCACGCGAGCTCGCGAAGGTGGCGCGGTCGCAGGCCAAGTCGGGCGACAAGGCCGGTGCCCTGCAGACGCTCGCGGAGGCCCGCAAGACGATCGCCCCCGACGCCGACGCGACGGTGTTCGCGCCGCGGCTCGTCGACCTCGCAGCCACGTTCGCGTCGCTGGCCGACAAGCGGGCGGCCCGCGAGGCGGCCGGGGAGGCGGTCACGATGACGGAGCGGATCAGCGACGCCGTGACGCGGGTCGACGTGCTCGCCAAGACAGGCGCCGTGTACGGCGCCAAGGAGGGAGGCCTCGGCGATTCAGCGAAGGCGAAGGACCTGCTCGCGCGGGCCGCCGACCTCGCCGCCGGCGACGAGGTTGCCGACCGGTTCCGGCCGCAGGCCCTCGCGGCAGTCGCACTCGGCTACGCCGACGCCGACCTGGCCGATCAGGCCGATGCGATCATCGAGAAGCTCGAGGGCCTTGCCGACTCGCTCGACCCGCGGCCCAAGGCCGAGGCGCTGGCGGCGGCGGCCAACGTGCGGGCGCAGCGGGGCGAGAAGGACAAGGCCGCGACGCTGCTGGCCGACGCCGCGAAGGCTGCGAAGTCGGTCGACGGCGCTGCCAACAAGACCTACGCGCTCGTGGCCGTGGCCAAGGCGCTGCGGGCGGCCGGAGACGCGAAGACGGCCACCTCGCTGGCAGCCGAGGCGGAAAAGTCGGCCGGCCGGATCGGTGACCCCGAGCAGCAGAAGGACGCCCTGCTCGAGGTCCGCAGCGTGCAGGCGACGCTCAAGAACTAACGGGGCCGGTGCCCCATCGGCGGACGGGCGCATCAGGAAGCCGCAATCGCGTGAGCGATGCGGGCTCGCCGTACCGCTTACGCGGTTACGCTTTCTGGGAGCCGCGATCTGGCAACCGATGCAGGCATGCCGTACTGCTTACGCATCAGGAAGCCGCAATCGCGTGAGCGATGCGGGCCTGCGGCCAGCTCACCGGCCGGCGGTGACCGCCTTGAGCGCCTCGAGGGCGAGCTTCCGCGCCACCGCGTGATCGACGATCGGCTCGGGGTAGTCGGGCCCCAGCCCCGCCCAGCGGTTCACGTAACTGCCGTCGGGGTCGAACTTCTCGCCCTGGCTCGTCGGGTTGAAGATCCGGAAGTACGGCGCGGCGTCGGCACCACAGCCGGCCGCCCACTGCCAGCCGAGCGTGTTGGCCGCGAGGTCGGCGTCGACGAGCGTGTCCCAGAACCACTTCGCCCCCTCGAGCCACGAGACCCGCAGGTCTTTTACAAGAAAGCTCGCCACGATCATCCGCACGCGGTTGTGCATCCAGCCGGTCGCCCAGAGTTGCCGCATGCCGGCATCCACGATCGGAAAACCGGTGCGCCCCCGCTGCCAGGCCCGTAGGCCGACCGGGTCGTTCGCCCAGGGAAACCGCGCGTAGTCGGCCCGCAGCGGCGCGTCGGTGGTGTGCGGAAAGTGGAACAGCAGGTGATTGGCAAACTCCCGCCAGCCGAGCTCGCGAAGGTAGGCCTCGGCGCCGCCGCGGGTGATCTTCGCCGCCGGTGTGCCGCCGACGGCCTCGCGGACCGCGTGCCAGACGCGGCGGGGTGAAATCTCACCGAAGTGCAGGTGCGGCGAGAGGCTGCTCGTGCCCTCGCGATCGGGCCGGTCGCGATCGGTCGCGTATGCCGTGAGGGCGCTGTCGAGAAAGCGCCCCAGCTGCTTGGCGCCGCCGGCCTCGCCCGGCGCCCACGTCTGCGCCATGGTGCCGTCCCAGGCGATCACCGGCAGAAGGCCGAGCGAATCGATGCCAGTCGTCTTCGGCAACGGCGCCACGCCCTCGAGCCGCCGCGGCGCCGCCACCGGCTCGGCCGGCTCGTCCTTCGCGAGCAGCGTCCGCCAGAACGGCGTGAACACCTGGTAGGGCCGGCCTTCCTTGGTGGCCACGCGCATTGGCTCGAAGAGCAGCGAGCCGTTGAAGCTCTCCACCGCGAGGCCGTCGGCCGCGAGCCTCTGCTTGATCTTCGTGTCGCGGGCGACCACCGCCGGCTCGTAGCGGCGGTTCCACACGACCCCGCTCGCGCCACACTCCTTGACGAGCTCCCTGAGCACCTCGAGCGAACTGCCGACACGGATCACCAGCGGCGC
>CAXNJC010000057.1:0-6985 GCA_964202525.1 Pirellulales bacterium | reverse complement strand
AGCCGCGAGCCGACTCCACCGTGCCAGCTTGGGCGCCGAAGCGACTGCCGTATTGCACGGCGGTCGAGGGCACAATTCCGGTCGTGGCGGTGTTCAGAATCTCGACGATGCCCGTGATGTCTGAGGGACTCACGTTGTTGATCCCTGCGACGAAGAGGCGGGATCCATTCCATGCCACCGCTGCCGTGTTGTTGCCGGTGTAGAGGGGATTCGCGCCGCCGTCCGTCCCCTCCGGATTTCGGGTCGTGAACAGGTTGTAGCGGGTGACTTCCGTGAGCTGGATCTGGCCGTTGGCCTCGCTGCACCACACCAGCGACGCAACGCACACGGCTGCCACAAAGCGCGCTGCCGTCTGGCGGGTGGGTGTCGAGAACGCACTGTTGATGTCGATCATGGGGCCCCTCACGCAACGTGGAACACGAAACCACCTCCGTGGATTCAACCGAAAAAGCCTCACTGTGTCAATAATTTATTCGGTCGCGGGCGGCGGCGGAGTCGGGCGTGGTGCAGCCGTACCGCTTACGCGGTTACGCTTCCGGACAGACGGGGCGGGCGGTGGCGGAGTCGGGCGTGGTGCAGCCGTACGGCTTACGCCGTGACGCTTCCTGGCAGATGCGGCTTCGGCCAGCCGATTCACGGATAGAGCAGCCACTCGCCCCGGCGCCGGGCGAATTCCTTCACGCCGTGACGGGCCGATTCGAGCACCGCGTCGGCGGGCTCGTTCGCGAGGATCGCGTCGAGCGTCGCGCGGTGCAGCAGGAGCACGTCGAGCTTCTCGGGCTGCCAGTCGTCTGGATGGAGCCGACGCAGGGCTACGGCGATCTCGAGGCCGACCCGCACCGGATCGACCGAGGCCCGGTCGGTGATCGCCACGTTCACGCCGCCGCACTCCTGCCCGGAGAACGTGCTCGCCCGGGGCGTGAACCGGATCGGCACGAACGCCACGCCCGGGATCCGTCGGGCGGCCAGCGCGTCGGCGAGGGCCCGGCCGTCGAGCCACGGGGCCCCGATCACCTCGAAGGGCGTGTCGGTGCCCCGGCCCACCGAGAGGTTCGTGAACTCGAGGAGGCCGATGCCGGGATAGAGAAATGCCTCCGTCAGGCTCCGCATGTTGGGCGACGGGTTGACCCACTCCAGGCCCGTCGCGTCGAGCGCATCGGCCCGCCGCCAGCCCTCGCAGGGCACCACGACGAGGTCGAGATCGAGTTTCAGGTCGGCCGCGAACATCCGCGCCAGTTCGCCCACCGTCATCCCGTGCCGCAGCGGCAGCGGATGGCAGCCGACGAATGTGCCGCGGCCCTCGTCGACGAGCGGGCCCGCCAGCGTGACGCCGTCGATCGGGTTGGGACGGTCGAGCACCACGAAGGCCTTGCCGTGCTCCGCCGCCGCCTTCATCCCCTCGAGCATCGTGGCAATGTAGGTGTAGAACCGACAGCCGATGTCCTGAATGTCGAACACGATCGCGTCGACGTCGGCGAGCATCTCGGCCGTGGGTCGCTTCGTCTTGCCGTAGAGGCTCTTCACCGGCACGCCCGTCTCCTCGTCTCGGGCGTCCGGCACGTTGGCCTGGTCGAAGGTGCCCGTGGCCCCGTGCTCGGGCCCGAAGATGGCCACCAGCCTCACCCCCTCGGCCTTCGCGAGCAGGGCCGCCGTGCGGCGGCGGTCCCGGTCGAGCCCGGTGTGGTTGGTGATCACCGCGACCCGCTTGCCGGCGAGCTGCCGGAAGTTGTCCCGGACCAGCACGTCGATCCCGGTGAGCACGGGCCGGGCCGACGTGGCGCCCGTCGCCGGCGCGGCCGCCACGATCGCCCCGGCGGCGCACGACGCGATCCGCGCGATCAGCGGGTTGACGAGCCCCTTGCCGTCGGGGTGCACGCGGTTCGACAGGAAGACGACGTACATGTCGAGGCCCGGGTCGATCCAGAGCGCCGTGCCCGTGAACCCGCCGTGGCCAAAGGCGGCCTCCGTAAGCAGGTCGCCGCGGTTGCTCGAGAGCGGGCTCCGCTTGTCCCAGCCGAGGCCGCGGACGCCGCCGCCCGGAATCCGCCAGCCGCGGGTCATGGTGGCCACGGTCGGGGCCGCGAGCACGCGGGCACCGTCGAGCGAGCCGCCGCCGAGCATCATCGTGGCGTAGCGGGCGAGGTCGGCTGCCGTGCCGAAGAGCCCCGCATGGCCGGCCACGCCGTCGAGCTTCCAGCACCGGGGATCGTGCACGTCGCCTCGCATCCACGCGCCGTCGCGTTGCTCCGTCGGGGCGCAGCGGACGCGGAGATCGTCGGCCGGCAGGTAGCCCGTTTCCGTCATGCCGAGCGGGGCAAACGCGATGCGGTTCGTGAAGGCGTCGAGCGACTCGCTGGAGAGCTTCTCGACGAGCCGGCCGAGCACGATGAAGTTGACGTCGGAATAGATGAACTTCTCGCCCACAGGATGCAGCGGAGTGAGGTTCCAGATCCGCTCGAACGCCTGGGCGGGGCCGTCGGCGTAGTCGCCGATCGGATTGTCGGCGATCAGCCCGCTCTGGTGGGTGAGCAGGTCGTACACAGTGAGCTTGTCCTTCCCGTTGGCGGCGAACTCGGGGATGTGGGTCGCGATCGGATCGGACAGCCTGAGCCTCCCCTCCTCCACCAATCGCATGACGGCCGTCGCCGTCGCCACCGGCTTGGTGATCGACGCCAGGTCGAACACGGTGTCGGTCGTCATCGGCTCGTCGGCGGGGGCCACCGCCCGGCGGCCATAGGCCTTCAGGAGGGCGATGCCGTCGCGGCGGCCGAGGCAGACGACGCAGCCCGGCATCTTCGTGTCGGTGAGGGCTTCCTCCACGAGGCCGTCGATCGCCGCGAGCCGCGCCGGATCGAAGCCGGCGGTGGCAGGGTCGAGCCGCGGCAGATCGGCGGCGGTCGCCGCGGCGGCCGTCAGCACCGCGAAGGCACTCACGCGTGCCAGGATCGAGACGCCAGCGGCTGGCAGCATCATCGAACGGTCTCCGTCCGGGGAATCATAAGCGAGGCGGCAAGGCCGGCCGCGAACGTGGCCGCGGAGCCGATCAGGGCATACCACGGCCAGACGATCGTGATGCCCGCGACCGGCAGTCCGAACTGCACCGTCAGCAGGGCGGCCAGGCCGCACGCGGCACCGACCAGCGCCGCCCCCTGCCCCACCCGCCGCGTGGCGATGCCCAGCAGAAACACGCCGAGCAGCAGGCCCGCCGAGTAGCCGGCGATCGTCAGGGCGCGGCTCACCACGGTGGCGTCGATCGCGGCGGCGGCGATCCCCACGGCGATCTGCACGAGGCCAAAGCCCACCGTGAGCCAGCGGGTGAGGGCGAGCGCGGTCGCGGGCGGAAGCGGCGCGCGGCGGCCGAACGCCGATCGCAGGGGTAGCCAGACGTCATGGATCATCGCCGAGGCCGACGCATTGAGCGAGCTGGCGATCGTCGACATCGCCGCGGCCAGGATCGCCGCGAGCAGCAGGCCGATCAGGCCCGTGTTGGCGGGAAAGTGGTTGACGATGAAGGCGGCGAACACCTCGTCGGCCCGCGCGGGTGGAGCCTCGCCGCCGAGTCCGTGAAAGGCGGCGAGCAGCACGCCGATGCCGAGAAACAGCGCGAACTGGAGAAACACGACCACGCCGCTGGTGAGCAGCGCCCGGCTCGCCTCCCGCTCGCTCCGCGCGCTGAGATACCGCTGCACCATCATGTGGTCGGTGCCATGCGTGCCCAAGCTCAGCACCGCCCCGCCGACCACGCCCGCCCAGAAGGTGTAGGGATTGGCGAGATCGAACGAGAAATCGAGCATCCGGAGCTTGTCGTGGGCCGTGGCGAACTCCCAGGCCGCCGGCCAGCCGCCTGGAATCCGCGCCAGGATCACGAACACCGCCACGATCCCGCCGAGCACGTAGATCACGAGCTGGAGGCAGTCGTTCCAGGCCACGCTCCTCAGCCCGCCGAGCACCGTGTAGAGGATCGTGACCGCCCCCATCGCCCCCACGCTCCAGGCGAGTGGCCAGCCGGTGAGCTTCTGAAACACGAGCGCCGCGAGGAACAGCCGCAGGCCGTCGCCGAGGTTGCGGGCGACGAGAAACAGCACCGCCGCGGCCCGCTGCACGAGCGGGCCGAACCGGTCGCGGAGGACTTCGTGCGCGGTGTTGAGCTCGCCGCGGAAGTAGAGCGGGAGGAGGTAGCGCACGATCGCGATCCGGCCGAGCATGTAGCCCAGCGGCAGCTGCAGGAACCGCATGCCCGCGGCCCCGAAGCTCTCCCCCGGCACGCTCAGCACCGTGGCGGCGCTCGTTTCCGTGGCCACGATCGAGCCGAGGATCACCCACCACGGCAGGTCGCGGTCGCCGAGGAGGTAGGCGTCGAGCGAACGGACCCGCCCGGCCGCCAGGATGCCGACGGCCACCGCGGCACCGAAGGAGGCCACGAGCACCGCCACGTCGATCGGGCCGAGGGGGATCGTCATGGCGGAGGAGTGTAGCCGCCGAGCGGAGGCCCGGACCACCGCCGTACGGGTTCGCTTCGCATTCCGACGACCTTCCGGCTAAGGTGATGGCACCATGACATCATCGATCTCGTCGCTCGGACGCCTCACCACCGAAGCCGTCAATCCAGCCTCCGCGGGCATCGACGAGCTCGACGCCGCAGGCATCGTGGCGGTGATGAACGCCGAGGATGCGGGCGTGGCCGTCGCGGTCGGCCGCGAG
Organism: Pirellulales bacterium; assembly: GCA_964202525.1. GTDB lineage: Bacteria > Planctomycetota > Planctomycetia > Pirellulales > UBA1268 > QWPN01. Next base: position 2,284 of record CAXNJC010000057.1, on the reverse strand, counting down.
TCGGCCGCGATCGCCCAAGCGATCGACGTGATCGCCGACCGCTTTCGCCGGGGTGGCCGGCTCGTCTACATCGGCGCCGGCACCTCCGGCAGGCTCGGGGTGCTCGATGCCTCCGAATGCCCGCCCACCTTCGGCACCCAGCCCGAGATGGTCGTGGGCCTGATCGCCGGCGGCCCCCAGGCCCTGACGCGGGCCGTCGAAGGCGCCGAGGACAGCCGCGAGCTGGCCGCCGCCGATCTCGCCGCGATCGGCCTCTCCGCCGCCGACGTGCTCGTGGGCATCGCCACCAGCGGTCGCACGCCCTACGTGCTCGGCGGGCTGGCGCATGCCCGCAGCGTGGGGGCCTTCGCGATTGGCTTCGCCTGCAACGACAACTCCGAGCTCCAGCCGCTCGCGGATCTCATGATCGTGCCCCGCGTGGGCCCCGAGATCGTCACCGGCTCCACGCGGCTCAAGGCGGGCACTGCCACGAAGATGGTGCTCAACATGCTGACCACCGGCGCGATGATCCGGATCGGCAAGACCTACGGCAACCTGATGGTCGACCTGCGGGCCACCAACACGAAGCTCGTGGCCCGCACCCGGCGGATCGTGGCGATGCTGACCGGCGCGTCGGAGGATGAGGCGGAGCGGCTGGTGGCCGCTGCCGACGGTGAACTCAAGACCGCCGTCGTGGCGCGGGTGCGGGGGGTGTCGCCCGCGGAGGCCCGCCGGCTGCTCGTCGAGGCCGGCGGCCATCTTCGTCGGGCCGTCGGCGACGCGCCGCTCCGGCCCCGAGGTGGCGATGATGGCGGCCGCTGATCACGGGGTGCCGCTGGTGCTGGGGGTGGACGGCGGCGGCTCCCGATGCGCCGCCGTGCTCGCGCGAACGGCCGCGGGAGGCCGGCTCGACATCCTCGGCCGCGGCGTTGGCGGCACGGCGAACCCGCGGGTGGCGGGGCACGAGACCGCACGGACGTCGATCATGACGGCGGTGCAGGCGGCCTTCGCCGATGCCGGGCTCGAGGTCCGCCCGCTTGCCGCGGCCTGCTTCGGGCTGGCGGGCGTGGGCCTGCCTGAGGATCGCGACGCGGTGCTCGCCTGGGCCACGCAGCTGCCGGTCGCGGAGCAGATGCTGGTGGTAGCCGACGGCATGCTGCCCTTCGCCGACGCCGCGGCCGAACCCTGGGGCGTCGTCCTGATCGCGGGCACCGGGTCGCTCGCGCTGGCCCGCCCGCGGGGCGTGCCCCTCGCCGCCGAGCCCGCGGCCGACCGCTGCGGCGGCTGGGGGCCGCTGCTTGGCGACGAGGGCAGCGGCTACGCCGTCGCCCTGCACGCCCTCAAGGCAGCGATGCGGGCGGCCGACGGCCGCGGGCCCGACACCATTCTCCACGCGGCGTTTCTGCAGCGGTTCGGCGCCGACCGCGCGGCCGATCTGGTCGCGCGGCTCCACGCGCCGGGCATGGGCCGCCGGGAGATCGCCGATGCGGCCCGTGAGGTGCTCGCCGCCGCGGAGGTCGGCGACCCGGTCGCCGTGGCGATCGTGACCACCGCGGCCGCCGATCTCGCCGCACATGTTCGCACGCTCGTCGACCGCAACGGGTTCGCCGCTGGCGTCTATCCACTGCGGGTTACCGGCGGGCTCCTCACGGCCAGCGCGACGCTCCGCCGGCTGCTGGTCGAAGGGCTCGCCGCCACCGGCCACGAGCCGGGCAGCGTGACGGTCGTGACGGACCCAGCCGCCGCGGCGGCGCGGTTCGCGGCGGTGCGTCTTCAGGAAGCCGCGGGCGCGTGAGCGATGCGGGTCGCGGGGCGCGGGGCCGGTGGTTGGCTCGGGGCTGCCCGTACCCCGTCGCCGGACGTTCACGACGGGCATCCTGCCCGTCGCTCACTCGGATGCCGCCGGCGCTTCGCCATCCTGGCTTCGCTTGGCGGCATACGCCGGCTCTCGGGGTACGGGCAGCCCCGAGCTGAGTTCAGGCTCGCGCTGGGACGTTTTGGCGGCGCTTGGCTTGGCTTGGCTTGGCGGCGTATGCCGGCTCTCGGGGCCGGCAGCCCCTCGCTGAGTTCGAGGGGCGCGGGCTGCGGTCCCGTGAGGCCTCGATCACTTGCCGAGGTCGAGCTTCTTCCAGGCCTTGGCAGCCTTGGCTTTTGCGGCCGCCTCGGGCGACACGGCCGCGTTCTTGAAGGTCAGCGACTCGAGCTTCGGCAGCACCGCCAGGGCCGCGAGCGACTTCTCCGTCACACCCGTCTCGCGGATCGAGAGCTCCCGAAGGTTCGGCAGGCCGGCGATCACCGCCACGCT
>CAXNJC010000056.1:0-6997 GCA_964202525.1 Pirellulales bacterium | reverse complement strand
CTGCCCCGGGCTGGACTGATGTCCGCCGAAGCTGCGGGCCCCCTCATGCTCCCAGTGAGGAGGTTCGTCGCACCATTACCAGGAGTCTGCTTATGAGACAGTTGTACCGGGTTCGAGAGATCGCCAAGCCCATACTCGCCGCACTTCTTTTCGCCTCCGTGTCACAAGCCGCGGTGGGTGGCATCATTTTTACGATCGATGGAACCGCGGGTGCCAACGCGCTTGGATTCACGACTGGGCAGCCGGTGCAAATCACGATGCAACTGGATAATTTCGGGTCGGCGACCCCGACTGGGGAGGCTAATGGCAGCCGCATGTACTGGGAGGATGAAGTGTCAGCGGATCCCAACATGTGGTCGAACATCACGGCGACCGGACAGACTGGCAGTTACCAGCCGCCCACTGGCGACAACGTCTACAACTTCATCGAGGTGGTACCGTCCTCGCTCTACCTCTGGGCATCGACCACGAGCTCGAACCTGGGATTCTCGCTCGGCGGGCAAGCGATCAAAGAGGTACAGGCCTACGAGATTCCGACGGGGGCCAATTTCCCAATGCAACAGCCGCTGCCTGACCCAAATGTGTATTTCGCTGGCCTTCTGGGGACCTACACGTCGTTTCAATCCGGCGGACAGACTTATGTGGGGGCGGTCGGCGGCGTAAACCTCCCCATTGCAGTGACCTCGCTCACGATCGCCCAGGTACCGGAGCCGTCGGCTGCGATGCCTGCCGGTCTGGCAGGGCTCGGCGGGCTGTTGATGGTGATCTCGAGGCACGTTCGTCGCCGGCGAGCGACTTCTCGGGAGGTCATCCGGCCGCGCTGTGATCACGCATCGAACCGGTAGCCGGCGGCGAGTTGTCGGAAGGCGGCGGCCGCCGCCGCCGGGGGATAGCCCGATCAATGGCACGTCCGCGACGGTAGGTTACATGGGGGTGATTCGAGCGGTTTCGCGGCAAAGCCACTCGATCAATGAAGCAGTAGTCAAGGAGGACTGAGTCATGGATCCTCACTTCCACGAGTATCTGGCAGCGATCGCAGGGATGTGCGAGATCTACGGTGAGCCGCTGGAAAATCATCCGACGGAGTTCCACGAGGATCACACGACTTCCCCGGTGAGCGTTGGAGGCGAAGCGTTGGCCGAGGCCGGGGCCTGGCATGGAGCCACCCGGCCGCCCGCGGGCAGGACAATCGCACTCCCAGCCACTCACTCACCTACCAGGAGTCGGAGGCATGACCACTGAATCCATCGTGATCGCTGGAGCCAGCGGCGACCTTGGAGCCCGCATCGCGAGCGAACTGCTCAACAAGGGCGCGGCCGTGCGTGCGCTCACGCGGGGCGGCAGCGCCGCCCCGCGGCTCGAGACGCTCCGCCCGCTGGGCGCAGAGATCACGCCCGTCGATTTCGGCGACCCCGCGGCGCTCGCGCGGGCGGTGGAGGGTGCCGCGGTGGTCGTGTCGGCCGTGGCGGGCCTGCGAGACGTCGTGGTCGAGTCCCAGGGCCGTCTGCTCGCCGCCGCGGTGCAGGCCGGCGTGCCCCGGTTCATCCCGTCCGACTTCGCCATCGATTTCACAAAACTGCCGCCGGGTTCCAATCGGAATCTCGACTTGCGCGAGGAGTTTCGCCGCACAGTCGACGAGGCACCGATCCGCGCCACGTCCATTCTGAATGGCGCGTTCATGGACATGCTGACCGGCATGGCACCGTTCATCCTGTTTCGCTTGCGTCGGGTGCTCTGCTGGGGCGACCCCGATCAGGCGATGGACTGGACCACGATTGCCGACACGGCGAGGTATACGGCCGCGGCGGTACTCGACCCGACGACCCCGCGCTTCCTCAGGATCGCGGGCGAGGAGCTGACCGCGCGGGGGTTGGCCGAGCTCATGACCGAGCTCACCGGCAGGCGGTACGGCATCCTGCGGCCGGGTGGCCTCACGATGCTCGGCGCCATGATCCGCATGACCCGAGCCTTCACGCCTGACAAGGGCGAGCTCTACCCGGCCTGGCAGGGCATGCAGTACATGCACAACATGTATAGCGGGGTGCCAAAGTTCGAGCGACTCGACAACGACCGCTACGCGATGCCGTGGACGAAGGCCCGGGACGTGCTCGGGCCCTTTGTGTCGCGCGGTGCTTCGCAGGGCTGACATCGCGTTCTTCAATCCGAGGTTCACCATGCCCGACAACCGGCTGCCGCATGTGGTGTTGCCCCACGAAGGGGAACTGATCGACGCCGGCGGGGATCGCTACCGCTTCCTCGCCACGCGTGAGGTGACCGACGGAAAGTATGGAATCTGGGAAGCAGTCGTTCCGCCGGGTGGCGGACCACCGCCACACCTGCACACGCGTGAGGAAGAGGGCTTTTACGTCATCGATGGTGAGATCGCCGTCTATGGGGACGGCCGCCGGGTGGTCGCCGGGGCAGGCGCGTTCGTCAACATGCCGGTCGGCAGCACCCATTGGTTTCGCAACGAGGGGGATCGGCCGGCACGGATGCTGGTCATCGTCGCGCCCGGCGGGATGGAGGGGCTATTCAAGCAGACCGGCCGTGCCGTCGCCGACCGTGCCTCACCCATCCCTCCCCTGGGCGACGAAGAGAAGCGGCGGATCGCAGCGGCCGCGCCCACATTCGGCATCGAGGTCAAGATCCACTGACCTGCAGCTACGCGACCATTGCATGCCGGAGCGACTGAGCTCCCCGAGTAGGATTCGAACCTACAACCTAGCGGTTAACAGCCGCTCGCTCTACCGTTGAGCTATCGGGGATCGGACGCTCCGAGAGTAGCGTATTTTCAGGGCGGAATCGATATCCCCGCCCCGCGGCCGAAGGCCTTCAGGATTCGGGCGGGGGCCGCCGCTTCTCCAGCACCACGGCGTTGCCTGCCGGGTTGTATTCGATGCGGGTCATGAACGACCGCATCAGCATCACTCCCCGGCCGCCCGGGGCCTCGAGGCGGTCGTCGGCAGTGCAGTCGGGAATGCCCGCCGGATCGAATCCCGGCCCCTCGTCGGCGATCGATACGAGCACCCGGTCGGCCGACACCTCGCAGACCACGTGGACCTTCTTGGCGGGATCGAGCTTGTTGCCATGCACGATCGCATTGACGATCGCCTCCTCGACGGCGAGGTGCACGGCGAAGACATCGGCCTCGGGCCAGCCGTGGGCTCCGAGTTGGGCCAACAACTCATCGGTCACACACCGGTTGGAGCCCCGCTCGCTCGGCAGGTCGACTGCCAGACGCCACGTGTCGGATGCTGGAGGATTGTTCGCCATGGTGTCCACCGAGCCCGCCGGTCAACGCGGGCGATCCGCGGCCCGTCAGAAGGCCGAAATCGCCTCGGCCTCCTCGCCGCGGATGTCGAACACCTTGTTGAGCTTCGTAATCTGGAAGACCTCGAGGATCTCCGGGCGGATGTGGCACATCTTCATCCGGCCCTGCGCGGACTTCACCTTCCGGTCGAGCGTGATCAGCTTGCCCAGGGCGGCGCTCGACAGGAAATCGACGTTGTCGAAGTTGAGCACGATGCTCCGCCGATTGTCCCGCTCGACGAGCGAGAACAGCTCCGCGCCGAGTTCCTGGATGCCGGCCTCGTCGAGGATCTTCTTGTCGACGAACTTCACGACCGTGACGTCGCCCACCTTGGCGACGTCGATCCTCTTGTGGCTTGGCATGGGCGTCCCGTGGGTGGAAGCGAAAACTCCCCGGAGCCCTCGAAGCGTAGCCGGTGGTCGTCGCGTTTGCCATGAGCCGCCGTCGCGCGGCCCTGCCGCCGCTGGCGGGCGGGAGCCAGCCGCCCCGCGTTCAGCCAGCGCTGCCAATCTGGCAGGGCTCGGCGACGCGGATGGGCGGGGTGTCGAACGCGGAAACCACCGTGGAAACGCCCTGAAACCCCCGAACGCCGGCTTCGGGCCGTCTCCGGCGCGCCACTTGCTTCCCATGGCCGAAGCCGGTCCGATCAAGGTCGGTTTGGGCAGGCCCGCGAGTCGGGGCCGAGCCCGTGCCGGGGCTGCGCGACGGTTGATCCGCTGCGTGGCCCGCCCGGACCGCGTCTCCCCTCACCCGATCCCACGAGAAAGGTTTCGAGCATGTCGGCCACCGCCTCCAAGCCCGCGAAGAAGAAGTCGACCCTCATGCCCCTCGGCGACCGCGTGGTCGTCGAGCGCGAGCAGAGTGAACAGAAGACCTCCGGCGGCATCCTCCTGCCCGATTCGGCGAAGGACAAGCCGGCCCGCGGTGTGGTCGTGAGTGTCGGCGAGGGGCGGCTCGATTCCAAGGGCACACGCCACCCGCTCCAGGTCAAGCCCGGCGACCGCGTGGTGTTCACCAGCTACGCCGGTGAGCCGTTCAAGGTCGGTGACGACGAACTGCTCCTGATGCGCGAGGACGACATCCTCGCCATCCTCGGCTGATCGCCGTCGGGTCCGCGGCACGCATCCGTCCAGCGTTCGACAAACCCCCGTATTCGTTCTCCACCACAGTTCCAGAGGAGTCAGCAGATATGGCCAAGATGATGGCATTCGATCAGGAAGCCCGTGAGGCGATGCGGCGCGGTGTCGCCAAGCTCGCCCGGGCGGTCAAGGTGACGCTCGGCCCCAAGGGCCGCAACGTCATCCTCCAGAAGAGCTTTGGCTCGCCGACCGTCACCAAGGACGGCGTCACCGTCGCCAAGGAAATCGACCTCGAAGACGTCTACGAGAACATGGGCGCCCGGATGGTCCGTGAGGTCGCCAGCAAGACGAGCGACGTCGCGGGCGACGGGACCACCACCGCCACGGTGCTCGCCGAGGCGGTGTTCAACGAGGGCCTCAAGGCCGTCGTCGCCGGCGTCAACCCGATCCAGATGAAGGCCGGTATCGAGAAGGCCGTGGCCGACATCACCGCCAAGCTCAAGGAGATGTCGATCGCGGTGAAGGGCAAGAAGGAGATGGCCCAGGTGGCGTCGATCGCCGCCAACAACGACCCCGAGATCGGCGACCTGCTCGCCGAGGCCATGGACAAGGTCGGCAAGGACGGCGTGATCACCGTCGACGAGGGCAAGAGCCTCAAGACCGAGATCGAGTTCGTGGAGGGCATGCAGTTCGACCGCGGCTACCTCTCCCCCTACTTCGTCACCAACCCCACGCAGATGCAGTGCGTGCTCGAGGACTGCTACATCCTTGTGTTCGAGAAGAAGATCTCGAGCGTCAAGGACATCGTGCCGCTGCTCGAGGCCGTGGTGAACGCCGGCAAGCCGCTCTTGATCGTCTCGGAGGAGGTCGACGGCGAGGCGCTGGCCACGCTCGTGATCAACCGTCTCCGCGGCACCTTCCAGGTGTGCGCGGTGAAGGCCCCCGGCTACGGCGACCGTCGCAAGGCGATGCTCGAGGACATCGCGATCCTCACCGGGGCGACCGCGGTGTTCGAGAACCTCGGCATGAAGCTCGAGGGTCTCGGCCTCGCCGAGCTGGGCCGGGCCAAGAAGGTGATCGTCGACAAGGACAACACCACGATCATCGAGGGCGCGGGCAAGTCGGCCGACATCAAGGCCCGGATCGAGCAGATCCGCCGCGAGATCGAGGCCGCCACGAGCGACTATGACCGCGAGAAGCTCGAGGAGCGGCTGGCGAAGCTGTCGGGCGGCGTGGCCAAGATCAACGTCGGGGCGGCCACCGAGAGCGAGATGAAGGAAAAGAAGGCCCGCGTCGAGGACGCGCTCCATGCGACCCGGGCGGCCGTCGAGGAGGGCATCCTGCCGGGCGGCGGAGTCGCCCTCCTGCGGGCGAGCTCGCAGGTGAAGCCGAAGGGACTCAGCGACGACGAGACCGTCGGCTACCAGATCGTGGTGCGGGCCGCGCGGGCGCCCGTGACGATGATCGCCTCCAACGCGGGGCAGGACGGCTCGATCGTGTGCGAGAAGGTGCTCGGGGGCAGTGGCAACTTCGGCTACAACGCTGCCACCAACGAGTACGAGGATCTCGTCAAGGCGGGAGTCATCGACCCGGCGAAGGTGACGCGCACGGCGCTGCAAAACGCCACGAGCGTGTCGACGCTCCTGCTGACGAGCGATGCCCTGATCGCCGAGAAGCCCAAGGATCAGAAGGCCAAGGCCGGCGGGGCCGGTCACGGCGGCGACTACGACATGTACTGAGTTCACGTGGACCACGGGCGGTCGCACTTCCAGGCGACCGCGGCCGCAGCGGGGCTGCGGCTGGTCGGGCCAGCATCACGAGCCGGGGCGTCCGTCAGGACGCCCCGGTTTTTGCGCGCTGGCCGAGAGATCGCCGAGCGGCACGAAGCCGTCGGCGCCGCCGGGGGTGGCGGCCTTGCCGCACGAAGGGGCGAACAGCTGCCGCCAGAGCGTGCGGACGAGCCACAGGCCCGCGGCGACGGCGACGGCGATGGCGACGGCATCCTGCATGCGGCTCACCACCCCAGCCGAGTGCCCAGCTGGTAGATGGCGAAGGCGCCGAGCCAGGCGAGGCCTGTCATGTACACGAACGTGACCACCGGCCAGATCCAGGAGCCCGTCTCGCGGCCGATCACCACCAGCGTGCTGGCGCACTGGGCACACAGGGCGAAGAACACCATGATCGAGAGCGCGACGGGCAGCGTGAACACAGGCCGAGTTGTGCCGTCCCAGCGGGCAGCGCGGAGCCGCCGCTCGAGGGCGGTGGCCCCGTCGGCGTCGCCGGTGTCGACGTCGCCGAGGTTGTAGATCACACCCATCGTGGCGAGCACCACCTCCCGGGCCGGAAAGCTCGCCAGGGCCGCACAGCCGATCCGCCAGTCCCAGCCCAGAGGCCGCACCACGGGCTCGATCATCCGCCCCGCACGGCCCAGGAAACTGTGCCGCTGCGCGGCTCCCTGGCGGGCCGCCGCCAGTCCCTCCGGCGTGTCGAGGGCCGAGAGCTGCGCGAGGGCATCGGTGTGGTCGGCGGCGTCGGTCCCCCGGTCCGCTGCCCGGGCGACGAGGCTCGACCGGAGCGCGGCCACGTCGGCCTCGACGGCCCGCTCGTC
>CAXNJC010000055.1:0-7161 GCA_964202525.1 Pirellulales bacterium | reverse complement strand
CCCGGGTAGCAGAAGATGATCTCGTCGAGCGTCCGCACCGCGGGGTCGCCGTCGAAGGCCGCCTGCACGTCGGTGGCGAGCACTCGCCGCAGATCCGGAATCTGCTCCAGGAACTCGACGGCCTTCGCCTGCCCGAGCGCCTCGAAATCGCCCTCCTCGGTGCAGTGCCGGGCCGCCTCCGAGGCGACGGGGAGATCGACACCGTGCTCGGCGGCCGTCCGCTGTGCGGAAATCGAGTGCCGCAGCGCGCGGCCGATCTGCGTGGTCAGCTTGTCGTGCAGGCCGTCGACCAGGTCGCCCACGTGGTAGGTCACGTTGCCGAGGTGCAGGTTCTCGCGGCGCCGGTACCCCGGGTACAGGATCTCCTTGAGATCCTCGCAGGCCGAGACGATCGCCTCGTAGTTCGGGAGCGGGCAGTGGCCGAGGTAGTGGATCGTGGGGACGTCCTGATACGTCTCGACGATCCGCCGGGTGAGTTCCGGCAGCTGCTCCTTGATGCGTACGTCGGTGGCCATGGAAGTCGATGGTAGGGGCGGGAAACCGGGCCCGGCAAACGAGTCACCCGTACGGTCGGCCCGGCCAGGCCGCGGGGTTGAGAGTTCCCGCGAAAACCCAGGAAAAAACCCGGCCCAGGCCCGCGCCGGGGAAACCCTGGAAGGATGTGCCGCCGGCCTGCCGGGGGCTCATGCGTCGCCGGCGGCGGCGATCGCGTCGGGCAGGGTGAAGGCCTCGTCGTAGAGGGCCCGGCCGACGATGCAGCCGGCGCATCCCAGGGCCGCGACCCGGCGGATGTCGTCGAGCGTCGCGACGCCCCCCGAAGCGATCAGCGGTGCCGTGGAGACCTCCAGCATGTCGGCGAGCGCCGCCAGATTCGGACCGGCGAGCGTGCCGTCGGTGGCGATGTCGGTGTAGACGATGGCCGCCAGCGGCAGTTCGGCGTGCCGCTTCGCCACCTCGACCGCCAGCAGCGGGCTCGTGTCGACCCAGCCGCGGACGGCCACCCGTCCATCCCGCGCGTCGAGCCCGAGCACGATCCGGCCCGGGTGGGCGAGGGCCAGCCGCTCGAGCAGATCCGGGTCCTCCACCGCCACGCTGCCGAGGATCACGCGGCGCAGCCCGGCCTGCAGGTAGGCGGCCGCAGCCTCCACGGTGCGAATGCCCCCGCCGACCTGGCAGGGGATACTCGCAGCGGCGGCCATGCGCCGGACGAGGTCGGCCTGCACGGCCTCGCCCGCCTTCGCGCCGTCGAGATCGACGATGTGCAGCCGCCTCGCCCCGCCGGCGAGAAACCGCCCCACCATCGCGACCGGATCATGGCCGAAGACCGTCTCGCGAGCGTAGTCGCCCTGCAGCAGCCGGACGCAGTTGCCGCCCCGCAGGTCGATTGCCGGCCAGAGTTCCATCGTGTGCCTTTCCGCTGATCAGCCGCGGCCGACGAACGACGCCAGCAACCCGAGCCCCGTGGCCTGGCTCTTCTCGGGGTGGAACTGGGTGGCGAACAGCCGCCCGCGCGACACCGCCGAAACGAACTCGCCGCCGTAGTCGGTCGTGGCCGCGACCACGACCGCGTCGCTCGGCCGCGCGTGGTACGAATGGACGAAATAGTACCAGTCGTCCCCTCCGCCGGTCGCGGCGTCGCGCCAGCGGACCGTGTTCCAGCCCATGTGGGGCACCTTGATGCCGGCGGGCAGATCGAACCGCACCACCTCGCCGGACAGCAGGCCGAGCCCGTCGTGCCGCCCCCCCTCGAGGCCGGTCTCGAACAGCAGCTGCAGACCCATGCAGATGCCGAAGAACGGCTTGTCGGCGTGGACGTGCGCCACGATCGGCTCCACGAGACCGCGCTGGCGGAGCGCCCGCATGGCGTCTCCGAAGGCCCCCACGCCGGGAAGCACCACCCGCTCCGACTCGGCCACCACCTGGGGATCGTCGGTGATCCTGGCGGCCGTGCCGAGCCTCTCGAACGCCTTCTGCACGCTCCGCAGGTTGCCGCTGCCGTAATCGACGATCGTCACCATGGGGCGGAGTGTAGCAAGCGGCCGAGGGCCGGTCACTTCGCCGCCACGTCGACCGCCGCCCGGTCGGGATAGATCACGAGTTCCACCCGCCGGTTGCGGGCCCGGCCAGCCGCGGTCGCGTTCGACACCAGCGGGTGGTTGGCGCCGTGCGCCACCAGGAAGAGCTGCGCCTCGTGCATCGAGGTCCGCGTGGTGAGGAAGTCGAATACGGCCGCCGCCCGGGCGGCGGTCAGCTGGTGGGGCGACGTCCACGATGCGTTCTGGAGTGGCTCCGTGTCGACGTGCCCCTCGATACCGATGAAGTGGCCCGGACAGACCCGCTCCAGCTCCGCCGCCACCTGCGTGAGCACGGCCGCCCCCTCCGGCAGCAGGTTGGCCGTCGCGCCATCGAACAGCCGGTCGGCGGGGACGTCGAGCCGGATCACGGCACCATCGAACCGCGGCTGCAGATCGGGGAGCTTCAGCTGCGTCATCGCCGACTGCATCACGACGGGCGTGGCGGGCACGCCGCCGTCGTTGCCAACCCGCGGCGGCTTGTCGGCTCCCGGCGGCAGGCCGGCCGCTCTCACCTGGGCGAGCTGCGACGACGTACTGGCCAGCTGGTCGCGGAGCGCCGCGAGCTCGTCCTGCATCACCTGCGACTCCTGGCGGCTCCGCACCAGCGCCGTTTCGAGCTGCCGGCCGTCGACGTCCGCGTAGGACGGGGGGAGCGTCGACGCCGACCCCTGCGGCAGCGTGTGGGCCGGAGCGGCCACTCCCGGTGGAGGCTCGAGGCTCGGTGGCGGAACCGCCGTCTTGGTGAACGGATTGCTCGCGCAGCCGGCGGCGATCGCCGCCACGAACACGGCCAGCGGACGACGCCACGCGAAACGGTTGGACGACGGCACCACGGCTCCTCCGAAGCGGGCGGGATCGTAGGCAGCCGGGGCAGGGGGGGCAAGACCGCCGAAACCCGACTCAACCCGCGGGAAAACGCCGTACGCGCTGCCACACCCAGAGCGTGGCGCCCGTCAGGCCGATCACCGCACCGACCACCGCGGCCATCTCCAGCGGACGCTCGAAGAAGACCGCGGCCCGCTCCCAGAGCGGACGCCACGCGAGCACCACCACCGCGACGGCGGCGCAGAGGCTGGGGCCGAACGGGAGTTCCGCCTCGCCGTGGATCACGAGCTGGGCGACGCCATGGGCGAGCCCGATGAAGACTGCCAGGAAGCAGGCGAGCACGCACGGCTGCCAGCCGAGCCAGGCCCCGACCATCGCCATCAGCGTCACGTCGCCGAGCCCCATCGCCTCGCGACCGAGGGCCAGCGAGGCTCCGGCGCGGGTGAGCCAGACGATGCCCGCGGCGACGATGATGCCCGCCAGCGCGGAGGCGAGGGCCCGCCAGTGCTCGCCGCCCGCCAGCCAGCCGCCGACGATCACCGCCACGCCCGCGGCCGCGACGAGCCCCCGACCACCGAGCACCCCGGCCCAGCGCGACCTCGGCTCGTCACTCGCCTCCGGCGGGCAGGTGCCCACGGTCCACCAGACCGCGAAGGCGGCGAGGGCCGCGGCGAGCCCGAACACGCCCGGGGCCGCGTCCAACCACCCGGGCCACGGCCCTTGCAGCGGACCGGCGAGTCCGAGCACATCGGCCTCGAGGAGCGGTTCCGCGAACGACCGCGGCACCTCCCGCGCCACGGGCAGCAGCGACCGTGGCCAGGCCGTCAGCCAGGCAAGACCACCGAGCACGCCCGGCACGGTGATGGCATCGGGGATCACGCGTTGCCGCAGGTCGATCCAGGTGGCGGCAGCCAGCAGGAGGCCGAGCACGCCGTGCGCGGCGAGCCGCACCAGCGTCTCAGACTCCGGCTCCGCGACCCCCTCCGGCAGCAGGCCGCGCACCGCCACCTCCCACCACCAGAGGGCGACCGCCGCACACGCCGCCGCGGCGGGTGCGAGCCAGTCGGTATGCGAACCCGGTTCGCGAGCGTCGCCCTCCCACGCCAGGAGCCGCCGCACGCCGAGGCCCAGCAGCCGGCCCCCGACGAGCCCGAGCAGAAGCGCGGCTGCCCCGGACACCACAGGCGTCATGATGCGGGCTCCGCAGCCGTGCAGGACCGGCCGCTCGCGTCGAGCCACCCGAGAATCCTCTCGGCAATCTGCTCGGCATCGTCGGTCGTGGCATCGAACGCAACGTCGGCAACCTCGCCGTAGAGGGGCGCCCGAGCCGCCAGCGCACCGGCGACTTCCGCGAGCGGATCGGCTCCCGTGAGCCCCGGGCGACGGGATGCCGTCGTCGGGTCGGCGGCGAGGCGCGACCGGACCACGCCGGCGTCGGCCCGCAGCCAGACCACCGGGCGGCCGCTCGACCGCAGCCGCGCGCGGTTGATCTCCCGCAGCACCACTCCACCACCGGTCGCGAGCACGGCCGGCGGTCCGGCGAGGAGTTCGGCGAGGATCGCGGACTCGAGGTCACGGAACGCCGGCTCGCCCTCGTCGGCGATGAGTGCGGCGATCGACCGACCAGCCCGCACCTCGAGCACGTCGTCGGCGTCGATGGCCGAAAGGCCCAGCCGGCGCCCCAGCAGCCGCGCTACGGTGGTCTTGCCGCAGCCGCGGTAGCCGACGAGAGTGACGCCCGACATGGTTGACTTCTCCGAGCCGAACGCGATCACGCGGGCTGCTTGGCCGACGCGGTGGCCCGCTTGAGGGCTTCCCGCATCACCTGGTGCGGGGGCTCGACGCCGTTCCAGATCCGAAACTGGATGGCCGCCTGCCGCACGAACATCTCGACGCCCGTCACCGTGCGGCACCCTGCCGCCCGGGCCTCCTTGACGAGCAGCGTGTTCTCCGGGTTGTAGACGGTGTCGAAGACCACCATGTACGGGCGGAGGTGTTCCTTGTCGTACGGCGTCTCGTCGACGTTGGGATGCATACCGACGGGGGTGGCGTTGACGATACAGTCGTAGGGCATCCGGTGCCGGGCGGTCCACTCCACGGCCTTGCAGCCCACCTCCGCGGCGATCTTCTTCGCGCGATCCGCCGTCCGGGACGTAACCGTGACCTCCACGCCCTGCTTCTTGAGCCCGAACGCGACCGCCCGGGCCGCCCCGCCCGCCCCCAGCACGATGGCCGTCTTCAGTCCCAGGCCATCCTGCTTCGCAGAGTCGTCGCCCTGCAGCGCCGCGGCCAGGCTCTCGACCGCCGCGATCGCGTCGGTGTTGGCCGCTGCGATCCCGTCCGTCCCGAACGACAGCGTGTTCGCGGCGCCGATCGACCGCACGAGATCGTCCGAGTGGGCGGCGTGCTTGAGCACCGCTTCCTTGTGCGGAATCGTCACGCTCAGGCCCGCCAGCGGCCAGCGGGCGGCCCCGGCAAGAAACTCGTCGAGCTGCTCCGCGGGCACGCGGAAGGGGAGGTAGACCGCGTCGATCCCCGCCGCCGCCAGGGCCGCGTTGTGGACCACCGGCGAGAGGCTGTGGGCGACGGGATCGGCGACGACCCCGTAGATCCTCGTCGCCGGCGTGATCGACTCGTAGCGATACATCTCCCGCATCTGCCGCCAGCCGATCTGGCCGGGGGCGAGCACGCGATCGTCATTGAAGGTCGCGAAGGTGAACGGGGCTCCGCAGCGTCCGGCGAGGATCCGGGTGGGCACGCCGATGTCACCCATGCAGATGCCGACGGTCGGCAGCTTGCTCGCATGGACCATCTGGAGCATCCGCAGGTTGTCGGTCGGGTGGTTGGCCATGGCCGCGATCTTGACGACGTCGGCGTCCATCGAAGCCAGCCGCTTGTGGAGCAGCGTCAGGTCGGCGGGCGTCTTCTGGAAATCGTGATGGCTGATCAGCCGCTTCGTGGCTCCGTAGCGGCGGATGCCGGCCGCGACGTCGTCCTCGAGATCGACGTAGTCGGCCCCCTCCACGATGGCCGTGCGAAGCAGTGTCTGCCGAGCCTCCTCCGAGTGCTCCCAGCGGCCGCCATCGGCCTTCCGCCGGACGGTGACGATCACGGGGCAGGGGCGGTCCTTGAGAAGCCGCCGCACGTTGACCTCGCCCTGGATGTAGTCGAGCCGCAGCTCGACGAGCTGGATCCCGTTGTCCACGAGGTGCTTGTGCTCGGCAATCATGTGCCGATGACGGCCGCGGCCGATGCTCACACAGATCATCGCTGGTCCTGGGGATGAGAGGGTGCGCGGGGGAAGAAACGTCAGGTGCGGCGAAACTGGCGGTCGAGATCCTGCCGCGACAGCGTCAGCGACGTCGGGCGGCCGTGGGGACAGTGGTGCGACTCGTCGACCAGCCGCCGCTCCCTGACCAGCGCGTCGACCTCCGCCTGCGACAAGCGGTCGCCGGCCTTGATGGCCGCCTTGCACGCCAGCCCGTGGAGAACCTCGTCCACGAGCATGCTCGTGCCGGTGCCGGAGGCCGCGGTCGCGGCGAGCCTGTCGAGCACCTCGCGGACGATCTCCGCGGCGGGGGTGTCGCCGGCCAGGGCGGGCTTCGACGTGACGATCACCGTGGCGCCACCGAAGGGCTCGATCCGCATCCCGGCCCGGGCGAGCGTGGCGGCATGCTCGTCGACGAGCTCCAGCTCCGCCGGCGCCAGGTCGAGCCGCTCGGGCACGAGCAGGGGCTGTACCTCGAGGCCGCCCGCCTCGACGGCGGCCTTGAACTTCTCGTAGAGCAGCCGCTCGTGGAGGGCGTGCTGGTCGATCACGTCGATGCCGGCAGGCGTCTCGACCACGATGTAGCGGTCGTGCATCTGCACGGCGAGCCCTTCGGAATGCCGCGACCGGGCGGCATCGTGGGCCTCCCACGCGGGCTCCCGCACGGCGACCGCCAGCTCGGCCGGCAGGCCGCGAGGCTGCGGAGGTGGATCGGACCACAGGGATCGCGGCGGCGCGGCCACGGTGACCGACGAGGCAGGTGCAAAGGGCTCGAACTCCGGCAGCGGCGGCGCCGGCCGGGGCTCCAGCCGCGTCGTCACGTTGCCGGCGAGGAACTTCGTCCGCAGCGCGGCGAGCACGAGCCGATAGAGCCGCGACGGCTCGCGAAACCGCACCTCCATCTTCGCCGGGTGCACGTTGACGTCGATGGCGTCCGGCGGCAGGTCGAAGGCCAGGAAGAAGATCGGCTGGCGTCCCGAGAGCAGCATCCCA
>CAXNJC010000054.1:0-7168 GCA_964202525.1 Pirellulales bacterium | reverse complement strand
GCGGGGCGGTGTGTGAACGGGGTCAGTTGGCGGAAGCGACGTCGTCGGCGGCGGGCGGCGACTGCGTGGCCCCCTGCTCGGCATACTTGCGCTCGAGCCATGCCTCGAAGTCGGGACGCGACACCACGGTCACGCGGCCCTTCATCTTGTAATGGCCCCAGCCGCAGAGTTCGGCGCAGACGATGTCGTACGACCCGGTCTCCTTGGCCTTGAACCAGACCGGGATCTTCATGCCGGGCACGGCGTCCTGCTTGATGCGGAGGTTTGGCAGGAAAAAAGAGTGCAGCACGTCCATGCTCTTGAGTTGGATGAGCACGTCCTCGTCGACCGGGAGGTGAAGATCGTTCACGAGAAAGAGGTCGTCGGAGGTCCCGAGCGTGCCGTCGCGGCCCGGATAGCGAAGCCGCCACTCAAACTGCCGGGCCACGACCTCGACGGTCGGATCCATGGCGGGTCGCCGCATCTTCACGTCGGCCCAGGCGTTCATCTGGTAGATCGCCAGAAACAGCAGGGTGGCGGCGGGGATGATCGTCCACACCACCTCGAGCGTGTGGCTGCCCTGGATGTAGGTCGCCGCTCCGGTCTGCTTCGAGGCGTCGTACTTCCACATGAACCAGAACATCAGCACTTCGGTGACGACGAACACCACGCCGGTCAGGGCGAGAATGAAATAGAAGAGCTGGTCGATGCTCACGCCATGCTCCGAGATGTCCTTCGGCAGCCAGTGGTCGTAGGCAGGCGCGATCGCGAAGGTCGCCACCCCGAGAACCGGGACGGCGAGGAACAACAGGGACCAGAAGATGCCGGCGAGTCTCTTACCCACGTCGATGAACTCCCTCGTCGTATGCGCGTCGTGCCGCGATCAGAACCGATCCTTCGCCACCATCGGCCGATCCGCCCCGAGTTCCCCGTCGAGGTCGTACGGCAGGGAGCGGATGTAGTTGACGATGTGCCAGATCTCCTCCTCGGCCACGCTGCCCTTCGCGCCCGGGCTCGATGGGCCCACGCCCGGCATCGGGGCGCCGTTGATTCCCGTGTAGAGGCGGCGATAGAGGTCGAGTGGGCGGCGGCCTCCCCGGTAGAGGCCGAGCCGAAGATTCCGCGGCGGGATCGTGCGCGGCTTGAGGGCCTCGCCCTCGATCACCCCTGCGGCCGCCTTGAGCCAGGCGGACCGGGCCGCGTCGCTCTGCGAGGAAGCCAACCCGCCCTGGACTTCCTTGGACCAGTCGACGACGACCTTGTTCCAGTCGTCGTAATCGTTGGCCTGGCCGTCCCCGAGCGCCGTGACGCCGTGGCATTTCACGCATCCGCCGTCGCCGTGAAACAGCACCCGGCCGCGGGCGACCGACTCGAGATTCGCGGGGTCGTCGCCCGGCTTCGAGAAGTCGATGCCGGCGGGCACGGCCGCGACCGGGATTTCGGCCTCCTCGGATCCCTGCCACTTCGCCACCACCGGCGCGAGAATCTCGTCGATCAGAAACTCCTTCGTCTCGGGCAGTTTGTCGTCGACGCCGAGTTCCTGCTCCGCATAGCCGTAGAGCGCGAGCTCCGTCTCGCCGCGCATCGAGAGGTAGCGGACGTACTCGACGAGCGCGTCCACCTGAGCCGGCGGCAACAGGGCGAACGACGGCATCGAGGTGCCGGGAATGCCCTCGTGGAGCACGTGGGTGAGATCCTCCCGGGCCGGCCGGGCGTCTCGCCAGGTTCCCTTGAACTTGAACTTGCCGGGGCGATAGTCGCGCGGATACGGATTGAGAAACGCCGCCGTCGGCCCCATGCCGTCGCCGCTGATGCCGTGACAGTGAGCGCAGTGTTCACGGTAGAGGCCGTTCTTGCGGCCCACGATGTCGCTGCGGACGGGCCCCGCCGCCAGCTGCAGCTTCGCGAGATCGAGTCCGGTCTCCGGGAGCGCCTCGGGATTGTCCGGCGTGCCGAACATCGCCTCCAGGATGGTGGCGACCTGAGCCTGGCGGTCTCGGGCCCACGGCGCCCATTGCTTCTCCATCCCGGATTCCGGTGCCGAAGCCTTGGTGGCCTGCACCAGGTTGAGCCGGAACGACGCGGGCGGGGTCTGGCCGCAGCCGCCGGCGGCGACTGCCGCGGCGAGCACGAACCAGAGGCGAGACGATGGGGTGCGGGTCGTAATCATAGGGTGCGACAGATGGGCCATGGTCATATGCCGATCGCTCCGGCGGGTACCTCGATCGTGCCGAGATCCTTCACCTCGTCGGCCTGAAGGGTGATCGTGAATCGTCCTTTCGGGTTCCACTTGAGGTCGGAGCGGTCGAGCACGAGCCCGCCCCCCGATCCGGTCGCTCGGGCGTGCCAGACCTGGAACTCGAGCGGCTCGCCTGCGGGAAGGTCGGAGATCGTGAACGAGCCGTCGGCGGCCGACACGGCGGCATAGTCGTCCTTGCGGACGAGCATGTAGGCCTTCATCCAGGGGTGGATGTTGCACGTGACCGCCTTCGGCGCCCCCATCTCCGAGTCGGGGGTATAGGCCGTGCCCTGGCCGGCGGGGATCAGCTGGTTGAAGCTCGTGCCGTCGATGTTGGTGTTGTGCCCGACAGGGTCGCTGTTGCGGATGTCGATCGGCCGCCCGACGCGGCCCACGAACACCGGCGAGAGAAACTCACAGTTCTTCTGGTCGAACACCATCGGCTTCACGTCGGCTCCGGCCCCCTCCTTGACCCGGCCCGCCTTGCGGACGAACACGACCACGTCGGCGAGGCCCTTCGTCGACGAATCGACCCGCACCGACTGGTCGAAGAGTTTCGACGACTTGCCGCATACCTCGGTGTCCTTGTCGACCACGAGGGCCTTCGGCTGCCCTGGGTCTCCCGCGAACGTGAATCGGCCCTTGAGCGTAGCCCAGCCGGTGCCCGTCGGTGCCGCCGCGTCGGCGGTGGACGCTCCCTCAGAGGCACCCTTGAGCGCTTCCCGGATCGTCGCCACCGCCGCCGCGTCGGCCCGCGGGGATTCGAACCGCTGCGCACCGCAGCCCACGGAGGCCGCGGCGGCGGCGATCGCGACGAACCGGACCACGAAGGCGGGCGATGTCATCGGGAAGAAACCTTGCATGCGGAAATCACTTCTGGAAGATGCCCGGCGCGAGGACGATCTCGCCGAGGTCGGTGCCACCCGAGACGACCGACACCTTCTTGCGGCCCTTCGAAGCCTTCTCGGCCTTGCCGCCCACCGTCATCTCGCCGATGTAGCCGGCTTTCTCGTGCCAAAACTGCAGTTCGACCTCACCCACCGGCACGTCCTTGATCTCGAAGGTACCGTCGGCCTTCGACACCGCGGCGTACGGGTTGGGCCGCACGACCAGCCAGGCCTTCATCCACGGGTGGATGTTGCAGGTCACCTGCGCCGGCACCGCCTCGTCGCTCGTGAACTTCATGGTGGCGGAGCCGGCTGCGGGGATCAGGTTGTTGGACGGCGCGTTTTTGACCGTCGCGATGTTGCTGTTGTGGCCGACGCTGTCCGAGTTCTTGACCACGAACTCCTGCCCCACCTGCACGAACGCGACGTGCGGCTCGAACCGGCAATCCTTGTTGTCGAGTTCCACCTTTGTAGCGGCAGCGGCCTTGGCAGCGTCGGGGTTGACCTTCACGCCCTTGTCGCGGACGAACACCACGACGTTCGCGAGCCCCTTGTCGGCACCCACGACGAGTTCCTCGGCGAGCAGTTTGTGCTTGCCGCAGACCTCGACGTCTTTGTCGGCCTTGAGTTCGCCGGCCGCAGGCGGAGCGCCACCAAACACGAACTTGCCCTTGATGGTCGCCCACTCGTCGGCGTGGGCGAGCGACGCAAGGCAGCTGAGCATGGCGGCTGCGGAAACGACGGAAAGGCGTGTCATCGATGCGCTCCGGAAGGTGGGACGAACGAGAATCGACTGGGGCATGAGGCTGGGATCCACACTGTCAGTTTAGGCCGGCCGACGACTCCGACGAACCGACGGCCGACAGGGGCCCCCCGCTCGGAGACGGGAGAGCCGGCACCGCGGCCGCCCGCGGCGGCGCTGCCGGCTGGTTCGGCTGGGGTGGTGGCGACGGAGGGGCCTGCTGCCGCAGGAAGGCCTCGAGCGACATATTCCGCTTCGCGAACGTGTCGAAGTGCATCAACAGGTCGGTGAGTGCGTCGACCTGCTGCTCCGACGACCCGGCATACAGATCCTGGCTCACCGGCTGGTTGTAGGGGATGTTGACCGGCATGCCCGTGTAGGGCAGGAACCGCTTCGGGTTGGCAATCCAACCGTGCACATAGTCGGGCCGCAGACGCTCGTGCGCCAGTTGCAACTGGGGCGCCAGGGCCTTGACGCTGCCCGGCGGCGTGTAGTCGCCCACCAAGTGGCACTTCACGCAGTAGTTGTTGTTGGTGACGATCTTGAGGGCCCCGTCGAGATGCCCCGGATGGGCCCGCTCGGCGGCGGCCACCGACGCCTCGTCGAGCCGCGGATCGTAGACATAGGGATACTCGGCCCCATCCACCGCAGCGAAGTAGTTGACGAGGGCGGCAGCCTTCGCGGAGTCGAAGTGAAACTTCGGCATTCGCAGCACCGCGGGCGGCCGGATCGTCTGCGGGTTGAGCAGGAAGCGGTGCAGCCACGCCGACTGGACCTTCTTGCCCTCACCCACCAGCGGCGGCGGCAGCCAGCCCCAGGCGTCATCGGGCTTGACGTTGGGGTTCACCTGCTTCTCATCGGCGATCACGACCGGGAAGAGTAAACGGGCCAGGTCGCCGCCCCACGCCGGATAGTGACGACCGGCGGCGAGTGCATCCTGGGGGACGAGCAGGTTTTGGCTGCCCACGGTCCGCGGTGCACCGTCGACGAGGGCGTCGTGCCAGAGCATGACGGGCCGGTGGGGCACCGACTCCGTGTCGTCCTCCTCCATGGGCACGCCGTCCTCGTCGACGAGTTGCGGCTTGCCAGTGATGGGGTCGAGCACCGGCATCCCGACGATCGTCGCCTTGCGACGGCCCTGTCGGTCGGTTGCCAGCGACGCGGCGACCTGGTCGGGCGTGAAGTGCGGCGACAAGAACGGGTAGTCGGCGAAGGCCGGGGGCTCGCCGAGGCTCTCGGGCTTATACCGCAGGTCCCAGCGATCCATCCGCATCGTGTGGCAGCCGCCGCAGTTGTACTGCTCGGCGACGACGAGGCCGTCGAGCCGTGCCTGCTCGCGCGGACCCGGCTTGTGCACGTACTGCGGCGCGGGCGGTTCGGCGACGAGCCCGAGCACGAACGTCATCACCGCCTCCCGCTGGGCCTGGTCGAACGGGAACTGCGGCATCCGATACCGCTCGTTGTAGGTCTTGTTCTCAGCCTTCTTGTAGTCGTAGCTCCGCGGGGCCCGCAGCTTCTGCCAGAGGAAGCCTTCCCGCTCGTGGCCGAGGAGCTTTTGGAGGAAGAAGCCGGTATCGGGATCGAGGGTCTCCGGGCTGATGTGGAGCCCTGCCTTCGCGAACTCGTACGCCAGTTTCGGCGCGAGGACCTCCTCGTCGGGCTTCCCGGCCTCGTCGTGGCTGCCGGAAGCCGCGCCATGCCCGCCGTGGGCGCCATGCCCGCCATGCCCGTGAGCGAGTTCGTGCATCACGAAGTGCGACGCCTGCTCGAAGGCGATTCGGGACGGATCCTTGCGCCCCCAGTCGGCCAACGCCGCGCCGGCGGGCTTGCCGTCCTCGAAGCCGGGGATGTCGTGGCAGGAATAGCAGGCGAGCTTGTTGAGTGTCTTCTTGCCCACGTAGCTGAGCAGTTGCTTCTCACGCTCCGGACCGGCCAGCCCGGTGAGCATCTTCTCGTCGCCTTGAATCGCCGCGCCCGAGTCGATGCCCTCGGCAAGCACCTCCTCCGCGCGGACCACAGTGAACCGCTCCTTGAGGTACATCAGGGCCAGTTCATCGAGCGCCTTCCGCTCGTCGGCCGACATGCCCGCAGCCGAGGCCATCGGGAATGAGGCCTCCCCGCCGAGGGTCTCAACCTTCCAGTCGGCAGCTGGCTTCCAGTCGCGCCCGGACGCCATCAGATACTCGGTTGCGTCGGCGGCCGGATCGCTCACCGTGCCGTCCGCGAGCGACACCGGCTCCAGCAAGACGTTCGGCATGATCGTCTTCGGATGGTAGGCCGATGGGTCACGCAGCCAGCTGTAGAGCCACTCGCGACCCTGCGGATGCGACCCCGCCTTGGCGCCAATCCGCGACAGGTTCGGGCCGTGGGTGCTCGTGGCCTCGGGGAAATCGTCGTGCTGGTGGCAGGCCAGACACCCTCGCAACTGGAAGACCTTCTTCCCGCGGGCGGGATCGGCCGCGGCCGTGATGCCGTCGAAGGGCTTCACGTACTCGAACGGCGCGCTGGCCGCCGTGAGGTAATGCACCATCGACCGGATCTCGAGGGGCTCGTAGCGCTGCGACTCCTCCAGCTGCTTGCCTTCGAGGTGGCTCCAGAGACCGAAGAAGCGCGGCATCTTCGTCGAAGGACGGAACTCCTGGGGGTTCCGCAACCAGGAATACAGCCAGTCGAACCCGAGCTTGCTCGAGACGTGCCGCAGGCTCGGACCGACCTTGGGAAAGGTGCCCGGGGTCTCCGGATCCTTGAGGACGGCCACCATCTCGTGCGACCGCTTCGACAGCTTGGCGTCGACGCCCGCGGCCGCATCCCGCTCGAGCGCATCGCGAAGGCGGACGCGCGAGTCATGACTGTCGGGACCCGACCGCACGTCGGCGACCCAGCGGGCGAAGGTGTCGCCCATTTCTCCGAGGGCCGGATCGGCGGCCAGCGCCTCGGCAGCCTCGTGATACGTCGGCTCGACCCGCATGTCGGGGCCGATCCGCTTGTCGGGGCCCGCCCAGCCATTGATCTCATGGCAGCCGTAGCAGCCGTACTGGCGAATGAGGTGATAGCCCTCGACGAGCTTCGGGGCGGGCGGCTCGGGAAACTTCTCGCTCGGCTCGAGATCGACCACCTGGTGATGGCACTTCAGGCAGCTCGACTGCTCGAACCGCTGCGGCAGCATCGGATAGATCCAGTGGTGGTTGTTGAACCAGCCGTGCTCGTCGTGCCACTCGTGGGCCTGCTTGGGGCTATTCGGCGTGTGCGAGGCCCACTTGAAGCTTGTGGAGCTCCCCTGCCCTTGATGGCAGACGGTACAGCCGAAGTTCTTCATCGGAT
>CAXNJC010000053.1:0-7177 GCA_964202525.1 Pirellulales bacterium | reverse complement strand
GATCGCGAGCACCGCGATCGCGTCGGCCGCGACGGACGTCGCCGATGGGAGCGAGGCGGTGGCCAGCACGCACGCCAGGGCGGCGGCCGCACGACGGGCGGGGGCGGAACGGAGCGATCGCATGCGGGTTCCTCTTCGGCGGACGGGGCGGGGTCAGGCTCGACTCCAAGGGCCTCGTAGTTTATCAGAACCGGCGAATCCGGCCCGTAGCGGGTATTCTGCGGCGAGGCCCTTCCGATGCAGCCGTCGCCTTCCCACCCCGCCGCCCCCGAACTGCAAGCCCTCCTGCGGTCGTCGCGGTCGCCGCGGCTGCGACTGCAGGGCCTGCTCTATGGGCTCACCTGCCTGACCACGTTCGCGGCCGGCACGGTCGGCTGGCAGCCGCTCATCCTCGGCGTCGACGACATTGCCGCCGACGTCATGGCCCACTGGCCGCGGGGCCTCGGCTACATGGCCGCGGTGATGGCGGTGCTCAGCGCCCACGAGGCGGGCCACTACGTCGCCGCACGGCTGCACGGCATCCCCGCCACGCTGCCCTTCTTCATGCCGGTGCCCGTGCTGCTCACCGGCACGCTCGGCGCCGTGATCGGCATGGAGGGGGCGCGGGCCAACCGCCGGCAGCTGTTCGACATCGCGCTGGCGGGGCCCCTCGCCGGCCTGGCCGTGGCCCTGCCCCTGGTGGCGTATGGGCTGCTCGCCGGCGGAGGGCCCGACGCCGACAATCCCTTCGCCATGCCACCGCTGGCGCGGTGGCTGCAGGGCGTGGTGCGGCCCGACCTGCCCGCAGCCTCGAGCGTGGCACCCAACTGGGCGCTGATGGCGGGCTGGGTAGGGCTGCTGGTGACGGGGCTCAACCTGATCCCGCTCAGCCAGCTCGACGGGGGCCACATCTGCCGCGCCGTGTTTGGCCCGCGTGGCGACTGGGTCGCCCGCACCGTGCTGCTCGCGTCGATGGCCGCCGTCGTCGTGGCGGGCCGCTACAACTGGGTAGTGATGCTGGTCTTGGTGACGCTGATGGGGGTCGACCACCCGCCGATCCGTGACGAGCACAGGCCGCTGGGGGTCTGGCGGACCGTCCTGGGCCTGACCGCCTTCCTGATCCCGCTGGTGACCTTCATGCCCGAGCCGATGCGGCTCGATTGACCGCGGCCAACACCGCGCCGACCAGGAATTTGCCCGGCCGCGAACTCCATGGTCTCTTTGGGCGTAGAGACGGGGCGGCCCTGCCGCCCCCGGCCGTCCAGTTTTTCAGGTGCGCCATGTCCGCTCGCCGCCGCCGTCGCGCATCGCGCGCGTGCCTCCGCCTCGAGGCGCTCGAGCCCCGGCAGGTGCTGGCGAGCTTCGTGGCGGTGGGGAGCGAGATCGGCGCCGCCGGTGGGCCGCTGGTGCGGCTGGTGAATGCCGAGACGGGCGAGGTGGCCGCGGAGATCCTCGCCTTCGAGGAGGCGTTTCGCGGCGGTGTCCGCGTGGCGATGGCCGACGTCGACGGCGTGCCCGGCGACGAGATCCTCGCGGGGTCGGGGCTGGGCCGCGTGGGCGAGGTCCGGGTGTTTCAGCGGGTCACCGCCGGCGGCACCACCACGCTCCGCGAACTGCCCGAGTTTCGTCTCCGGCCGTTCGGAGCGCGGTATCGCGGGGGCGTCGAACTGGCCGCGGGCCGTCTCGACCCCGACGGGATCCCCGACATCGTCGTGTCCAAGTCGTATGGCTCGCGGGTGAACGTGTTCCGCGCAACCGGTATTGGTGCACCGCCGGCGGCAACGCCCTTCCAGACGTTCCGGCCGTTCGATCGTGAGCACGTCGGTGGCGCGACCGTGGCCGTCGGCGACTTCGGCACCTTCTCCGACGGCCGCACCGTCGATGCCACGCGGCCCGACGGCCGGCTCGAGATCGTGGTCGGCAGCGGCGGCGGCGTCCGGCCGACCGTGACCGTCTACGACGCCTCGGCTGCCGTGCCGCGGGTGGTCGATACGATCCGGCCCTTCGCGACGGAGGCCGGGTTCATCGGCGGCGTGTCGGTGGCGACGGGCCGCTACGATGCCGACGCGATCGACGACGTCGTGGTGTCGTCGGGGGCCGGTGGCCCTGGCACGGAGGTGTATGACGGCCGCGTGGCGGCGGCCGACAACGCCCGGCTCACGCGGTTTGCCGCCTTCGCCGGTTTGCCGCGGGCCCGTGCCGCCGCCTTCGTCACGGGCATCGATCGCAACGGCGACGGCCGGATCGACGGCTTTCTGGGCACGCAGGGCCTCGGCGGCTCCGGCGGCATGGCGCTGGTGTCGCAGGCGGGCGTCCGCACGCAGGTCTTCGCGACCGCACCCGGTGCCCTCCGTGTGGCCGGACCGCGAACCTCGCTCACCGACTTCACGACCACCCTCAGCGGGATCCAGTATCGGGTGACGCAGCCCGGCAGCGGCTCGCTGCCCACGAGCGGCCAGACGGTGCAGACCCACTACACGGGCTGGCTCCTCGACGGCTCGAAGTTCGACAGCTCCCGCGACCGCGGCACACCCTTCTCGTTCGCGCTCGGACAGGGCCAGGTGATCGCGGGCTGGGACGAACTCATCGCGACGATGCGAACGGGTGAACGCCGCACCGCGATCATCCCGGCCAACCTCGCCTACGGCAGCACGGAGCGGCCCGGTATCCCGGCCAACTCAACGCTCGTGTTCGACATCGAGCTGCTGTCGGCCTCGTGACGCCGGCCCTCGCCAACGCGGAACAGGCCGCCCCGCTCAGCGGCGGCGGATGGTGACATCGAGCTGGCCGTCGTTGTCACCGAGCTGCGTCCAGTCGTCGGCGCACCGCAGGAACAGCCGGCCATCGGCCGCCGCGGTGAACTCCCGCGCGGCGGCGAGCGGCAGCTCGGGTTCGAGCGCGAAGTCGTGGAAGATCGTGGCCACGAGGCGGCTGTGCCCCGCCGCATCGCCGTCGGCGGTGAGCGGTGCGGCCGCCGGGCCCGTCCGCCACGTTCCCGCGGCGAGCACCTCGTAGGTTCCGCCGCGCTCCACCGTCACTCCCGTCGCCTGCCAGCCGGCCGCGGCCCTGACCCGCGTCTTCTGGCTGCCGCCGGGGGCGAGCGGGCGAAACGCCGCCTTCCACGGCCAGGCGGTGAGGTCGGCGCGGTAGCCATTGCCGACCGTCTCGAGGAGCCGGTCGTATTCGAACGACACCTCGCGGGCGACCGGCCCGTAGGTGGCCTCGAACGACGCGCCGGGCCGCTGCTCCATCAGGGCCACGGCCAGCGGACGGAAGCGGTCGGAATAGTTGGGGTTGTTGGCGAGCAGGTAGCACAGCGCCCACCGCCACGCGTAGTCCTGCCACGATCCGGCTGGCTCCTGGCCCGGCACGGCGATCTCGCCGAGCGTCCGTTTCCGCGGGGCGTTCTGCAGGTAGGCCATCACGCGCGGATCGATCGCCACCGCGTCGT
Source organism: Pirellulales bacterium (assembly GCA_964202525.1). GTDB lineage: Bacteria > Planctomycetota > Planctomycetia > Pirellulales > UBA1268 > QWPN01. The sequence goes on along the minus strand of CAXNJC010000053.1, from coordinate 3,747 downwards.
CGCCGTCGCGCCACGAGTTGCCCAGTTCGGCCACCCCCTCGGAGAGCCACGTGGGGCCGGTCGAGCCGAACGTCAGGTGACAGAAGCCATGCACGCACTCATGCTGGATCACGCCGTGATCATCGCAGGCATAGAGCACGGCGCGGCGGGCGGGGCCGAGCGACGTGTTGAAGCACACGCCCTCGCGCCGCCGGATCTTCTCCACGCCGAGCGGCTCCTCGAGCAGGCCCGTGGGCCAGGCCGCGAGGTCGCGGACGATGAAGCCTTCGACCGTGCCGCCGGCCTTGCGTCCGAAGAACCGCTCGAGCACGCCGACCATTCGCTCGAGCTTGTCGCGGATCACCGCCCACTCGCGGTCCGACACGTCGGTCATGAAGGTGAAGTGCTGCGACCGCACGAGCCGCGGTTCGGACGGGGGCGTGTCGGACAGGGAGCGGTGGCGGTTCTCGAGCACATCGTCCCCACGGGCCGCCGCCCGCGGCGCGCGGTTCTCGGCCACGAGCCTCCGGGCCACCACGTCGCCGGTGTCGAGCCGCACGGCCTCGAGCCGCGATACGACGGCGCCTGGCTCGAGCCGCCGGAGGTCGTGGCTCTCGAGCGTGGCCCGGGTGTCGGCGGTGAGCGTCCCGGTGACGACCGTGCGCTTCGCGAACGGTGTGCCGGCCGGAAGTTCCACGGCGAGGCGGGTCTTGCCCACGCGGACCACGCCGGCGGTGATCACGCAGTCGGCGGCCGCCTTCTCCTCCGGCGGCCCATGGGGCCACGCGACGCCGACGGTGGCGGCGTCGGCGTCGACGATCGCGATGTCGGCGGCGGCTCCCTCGGCCGCTCCCTTGGCCGTGAGCCGGATGCGAAACCGCACCACCTGCCCGGGCTCGAGCGTCGTGGGCTCGACGACCCCACCGACGGAGACCTCGGCCGGGAACACGAGCAGCCGGCCGTCGGCGAGCGGCACGCCCTGCTCACCGGCCCGCTGCACGCGGATCTCGTGCCGCGTGCCGGCCCCGTCGCGCATGGTGACACGGTGGCCGGCCACCGCCTCGACGGTGCCGCTGAGCGTGAGCCGCTCGGCGATCGAGACCTGTCCGCGGGCCGGGTTCGGGGCGAGGGCCGCCAGGGCGAGCCCGACGACCGAGGCCATGACCGCACCGGCTGGCCGCATCAGCACCTCGACTGATCGATTCTGGGATTCACTCGGAACGCTCACGGACCGGCAGGTTCCGAGGCGCCGGCCACCCCCTCCGCCTCCGCCGCCGCGCGGGCCGCCGCCTCCGACGCGCGGACCTCATCATCCGAGAGCAGCGACGGAGTGGGGGCGCCGCCGTGGCTGCCGCATCCGCAACCACCGCCGGCCGCGATCAGAGACGCGAGGCAGATGGCTCGCAAGCCGGAGCGGATCAGGGGGAAGGTGGTCATCAGGGGGCTCGCGGGGCTGACTCGCTGCGGTGTGCCGATCAGAGATCCAGGTTCGCGGGTCAGAGGCCGCCTGAGGCCAGCGCCTGGCCATCGTCGCGGCGGCAGGCCCGCTCGTAGGCCACCGGATCGACACTGTAGCTCACCCAGCGGACCGAGCCGTCGCCAAGGACGAAGCACACGCCGGCGGCGTGAGAGGAGCCGAAGATACCCGACGCCGCGTTGGCGTTGGTTCCGGTGATCGAGGGATGCTGCAGGTCGGGTTTCGGCACGTTGGTCTGGTTGCCGATGCGGCGCACCTCGGTGTCGGCCCAGCCGGTCGAGGCGTAGGTCTCGTTCTCGTCGTGTGGCCTGACGAAGTCGCGCGGATTGATCTGCTTCTCGCCGAGCAGGATCGTATGCGAGAGGCCGTCACGGGCGTGGGCCGGCCGCACCTGTCCCGCCCCGGTGCGGATGATCAGGCCCGAGAGGCCCGCGAAGGCAGCGACACCCGCGGTTGGCGGGCTCTCGCGGGTGCCGCCGGTGTGCCCCACGTTGGCGGCGTAGTCGGTGCGCGCACGACCCAGGTCGGCCGTGCCAGGAGAGCGCCGCGTCGGGCAGTACATGATCGGGATCGGTGTCCTCCGGACGACCGCATGGCCAGCCGCGGTCATGGGCTGGTCGTAGATGGCCTGCCCCTCGATGAACGGCAGGATCTGGTAGCCCCATGACCATTCCACGCGATCGATGTCGGCCGGACCGCAGCAGCCACCCTGCGCGAGCGTCGGCCCGGCCGTGCACTGCCGATGGCTCGGCTGCTGCCCTTGGGCCTCGTAGCAGGCGTCCTTGCCGGCCGGGGGAAAGAAGCCCTTCGACTCCATGAATCGAATCACTCCGAGTCCCAGCTGGCGAACTCCTGACGCGCAGCTCGCGCGTCGGGCCGATTCCCGGGCCGACTGGACGGCGGGCAGGAGCAGGCCGATCAGAACCGCGATGATCGCGATCACCACGAGGAGCTCCACGAGCGTGAACGCATGACGGCGAAACCTGGTCGGCACGGTCGATTCCCCCCCGGTGGTGCGCGGGGCGGTGCGGCCTGCGAACCGACGATCCCACCCCCGGGGAAGAGTCTATGATGTGGCAGGTGACCAGTCAGGCCCCCAGCCGCGGTCGACGACGCCCCGATCGTCCGGCGGCGCCAGCCGCGGTCGTTGACGCTGATTTTTCCCCCTTCCACAATCGCCTTCCACCGCCCGTTTTGCCGCCCGTCTCAGGAGGATTCCCGGTGCACGCCCCCGCCAACTTCGTGGAACTCGAGGATGCAGAGGTCTGGTCCGCCATCGCCGCCGAGCAGGTGCGGCAGCAGGAGGGCCTCGAGATGATCGCCAGCGAAAACTTCACGAGCCCGGCGGTGATGCAGGCGGTGGGCAGCGTGCTCACCAACAAGTACGCCGAGGGCTATCCCGGCAAGCGGTACTACGGCGGCTGTGAGTTCGTCGACAAGGTGGAAGACATCGCCCGCGACCGGCTCAAGAGCGTGTTCGGAGCCGAGCACGTGAACGTGCAGCCGCACTCCGGCAGCCAGGCCAACGCGGCGGTGTATCTGGCCGCGATCCAGCCGGGCGACACCGTGCTCGCCTTCGACCTCGCCCACGGCGGCCATCTCACGCACGGCATGAAGCTCAACGCCTCGGGCGTGTTTTACAAGTTCGTGCATTACGGCGTCCGGCGCGACGACTGCCGGCTCGACTTCGACCAGGTGGCGGCGCTTGCCCGCGAGCACAAGCCAAAGCTGATCGTGGCCGGGGCGAGCGCGTATCCCCGCGAGATTCCCCACGGCCGGTTCGCGGAGATCGCCCGCGAGGTGGGGGCGAAACTGCTGGTCGACATGGCCCACTACGCGGGCCTCGTGGCCGCTGGCATCCACGACAACCCGGTGCCCGTGGCCGACTTCGTGACCAGCACCACCCACAAGACGCTCCGCGGCCCGCGCGGCGGCATCGCCATGTGCCGTGAGGCTCATGCCAAGGATCTCGACCGCTCGGTGTTTCCCGGCCAGCAGGGCGGCCCCCTGATGCACGTGATCGCCGGCAAGGCGGTGGCGTTCGGCGAGGCGCTGCGGCCCGAGTTCAAGGCCTACGCGAAGCAGGTGGTGGCGAATGCGAAGGTGCTCGCCGAGGCGCTCGCCTCCGGCGGCGTGCGGCTCGTCAGCGGCGGCACCGACAACCACCTGATGCTGGTGGACGTCACGCCGCTGGGCATCGGCGGTAAGGTCGCCGAGCAGACGCTCGACCGCTGCGGGATCACCTGCAACAAGAACATGATCCCCTACGACGAGCGGAAGCCGATGGATCC
>CAXNJC010000052.1:0-7284 GCA_964202525.1 Pirellulales bacterium | reverse complement strand
AACCCGCGAGCCACGAGCGTCGGTTCGTAGGGACTGCCGCGGAGGAGCCGCGACGCCAGCGGCGTGGCCATGAGCGTGGTGCCGATCGCCATCAGCACGAGCATGCAGGAGACGGCCGGCGGGATCACGCCGAGGTCCATGCCCACGTTGATCACGATCAGCTCCATCAGCGCCCGCGTGTTCATGAACACCCCGACGGCCGACGCCTCGCCGGCGGACATCCCCCCGAGCCGGGCCGCCAGCCCGCAGCCACCCCACTTGCCCAGCACGGCCACGGCGAACACGGCCGCACACCAGCCGGCCGCCTCGAGCGTGCCCAGCGAGCCAATGTTCGTCCGCAGGCCCGTGAACGTGAAGAAGATGGGCAGGAAGAACACCGTCACGAAGTCGGCGAGGTGCCGGGCGAAGGCCTCGCGAACCTTCGGCACACCCGAGAGCGACGCCCCGAGCAGGAAGCCGCCGAAGATCGCGAAGATGCCGATCCGGCTCGTGATCCACGCCGCCACGAAGAGCAGCGCCAGCACGAGCGAGAGCATGCCGAGCGGCAGCCGTGGCCCGTGGTCGCCGTCGGCATCGTTTCGCACCGACCGCTCGAGGACGGGCAGCAGCAGCGGCCTCACGACGAGCAGGCAGACGGCCGCGAAGCCGATCGTGGCGGCGACCATGCCCGCGATCCTCCCGGCCTCGAAGTTGCCGGCCGCCAGTGCGGAGACGGCGGCCAGAAGCGTCCAGCCCACCGCATCGTCGCAGGCCGCTGCCGCCACCACCGTGGCGCCCAGCGGCGTGTGCTGCATCCCCATCTCGATCACGATTCGCCCCAGGATCGGGATCGCGGTGATCGACATCGCCGTGCCCATGAAGAGCGCGAACGACCTGGGGTCGATCGCGTGGTCGGCGCCGAGGGCCGCGACCCGCGGCATCATCGCCAGCGCCAATCCGTAGCCCAGCGCGAAGGGCGCCACGACCCCGGCGAGCGAGATGCCGGCCGCCAGCCGCCCCTGCCGCCGGACGTGCGAGAAGTCGAACTCGATGCCGATCAGGAACAGCAGCAGGACCAGCCCCATTTGGCTGAAGCTCGTCAGCGAGGCGTCCAGGGCCCCGCCCGCCGCCGGGTCGCCGCCCCGAAACACGGCTGTGAACAGGTCGGGAAACCACGCCCCGAATGCCGACGGCCCGAGCATGAGCCCGGCCACGATCTCCCCGACCACACTCGGCTGCCGTAGCCAGCGGGCGACCACGGCCCCCGCCCGGGCGGCAAGCACGATGACCACCAGCTGCAGGAGCAGCGGTCGCAGCGCCTCCTCGCGGCCGGCGGCGAGCAGGATCGCGGCGTCAGGAGGGAGCCAGGCAGGCATGGGATTCAGCTGGCCACGAAGGGGAACGAACGCCTATAACGCCGCGTAGAAACAGTAGCCGGCATGCCCCGTGCGTGCGAGCCTGCCATGTTTTCAGCCCATGACCCGTCCGACGTCAACCGGTTCTTCCGGGGCCTGACGGAATACGCCTTCCACGCCCGCCTCGGCGTGGTCGATCCGCCGCTGGTCGACTATGTCTCGCTGCTTCTGGTGCGGTTCCTCCGGAACGACCTCGCGGCCGGGCCGGCCGGCCCCGTGCCCGCCGCGACCGACGTGACCCGCATGCTGGTCACGGCCGCGGACCGGAGCACGCCCGACGAGGCCCGCGAGGACTACCGCCATATCGGCGACATCACGCTCTTCTGGAGCGGGCTCTACCCGGAGGCCCTGCGGCGTCCGGACGCTCCGGGCCGCATCGACCGGCTGGCGGCCTACCGCACGACGGGCAAGCGGGCGTACCACCTGGCCGCGACCCTCGAGCCAGAGGATGCCGACGAGGAGCGGCGGCTCCTGGAGCGGCTTGCGGAGGAGTACGACCTGTGCGTCGAGGGCCTGTCCGAGGTGCGCCGCATCTGGGGCGAAGGCTGAGGCCCGAACCCAGCGCGGCCCGTGCGCGGAGTGCCCGCATCGCTCACGCGACTGCGGCTTCCAGATGAAGAATCGCCCACGCCGCCACGAACTCAGCGAAGAATCGCGCATCCCGCCACGCACTCAGCGAGGGATCGCCCATGTCCCGAGAGCCGGCGTATGCCGACAAGCGGAGCCAGGATGGCGAAGCGCCGTCGGCATCCGAGCGAGAGGATGCCACGATGGCATCCTCGAACGTCCGGCGACGGGGCATGGGCGATCCCGAGCGCACCCGATGGACCGTGATCACGCGATCAGCTGGGCCGGCCACGGCGGCTCGAAGCCCGCCGACTCCACCGCGATGCCGGCCTGTGCCGCCGTGGCGGCCACGGCCCCGAGCGACGTCCGCCGCGAATCGACCGTGAAGGTCAGTCGGTCGCCGTCCTCGACGCGGATCTCCCCGCCGTGCCCGGCCACCGCCCGGGCCGCGGCCTCCGCCGCACCCCGGCACACCAGGGCGCACCGCCAGGTCCGCCCAGCCGCGATGCCGTCGGGGGTCGCGGGCCCCGACGCAACCAGCCGCCCCTCGGCGAGCACGATGAGGTGTGTGAAGCAGGCAGGCACGTCGGCATCGTCGATGGCGGCCAGCACCGTCCGGCCCATGAGGTGCGTGTCGCCGATGAGCCTCGCCATGTCGAGCCGCTCGAACGGGTCGAGCCCACCGAAGGGATCATCGAGCAGCAGCACTTCCGGCTCGTGCACGAGGGCACCGGCCACGAGCAACCGCTTCCGCTGGCCCGCGGCCAGGGCGTCGAGCGGCGTGCGAACGACGGCCGCGAGCCCCGCCAGGTCGAGCCCGCGGCGGACCGAGCCGGCCAGCCGCTCCCCACGGAGCCCCGCCGCGGCGGCGAACGCCTCGAGAAACTCCCCGACGCGGAGCCCCGGCCACGCGGGCATCCTGTCGGGCACGTAGCCGATCGTGCGGCGAACGGCCGCGGGCTCGCCGCGGACCGATCTGTCATCGACGAGGATCTCCCCCGCGTGCAGCGGCAGGGCGGTCGCGACGGCCGCGAGCAGCGAGCTCTTGCCGGCCCCGGTCCGGCCGATCAGTGCCGCCGCCTGACCGTGGCCGACGGCGAGCGACAGGGACTCGACGACCACCCTTCCGGACCGCTCGACGGTGGCACGTTCGCAGCGGATCATCCGCGTGGCCGCGTCAGGCGGGAGGTTCACCACCCCCGAGACGCGCCTCCGTCATTTCGATCGAGACGAGCAATCCCTTGGCCTTGTTGAGCGTTTCCTCGTACTCCAGCTCGGGCACGCTGTCGGCCACGATCCCGGCCCCGGACTGCACGTGGGCCCGGCCTGCGGCGATCACGACCGTGCGCAGCGCGATGCAGGTGTCCATCGCGCCATTGAAGTCGACGTAGCCCACCGCGCCGGCGTACGGCCCCCGCCGCACCGGCTCCAGCTCGTCGATGATCTGCATGGCCCGGATCTTCGGCGCCCCCGACACCGTTCCCGCGGGCAGGCACGCCCGCAGGGCATCGAAGGCGGAGAGCCCGGCGGCGAGCCTGCCCGTCACGTTGCTGGTGATGTGCATCACGTGGCTGTACCGCTCGATCACCATCACGTCGGACAGCGTCACCGACCCGATCGCCGCCACCCGGCCCACGTCGTTGCGGCCGAGGTCGATCAGCATGACGTGCTCGGCCCGCTCCTTGGGATCGGCCAGCAGATCCTCCGCGAGCGCCCGATCCTCCTCCGCCGTCGCTCCGCGCCGCCGCGTTCCGGCCAACGGCCTGACCGTCACCGTGCCGTCCACGCAGCGGACCATGATCTCCGGCGAGCTTCCGACCAGCGTGCAGTCGGACGTCCGCAGGAAGAACATGAACGGGCTCGGATTGACGACGCGGAGGGTGCGGTAGAGCTCGATCGGGGCCGCCCGGAACGGCAGGTCGATCCGGCGGCTGAGCACCACCTGGAAGATGTCGCCCGCGCGAATGTACTCGATCGCGCGGTCGACGGCGGCCAGGAACTCCTCGCGGGAAAACGTGCTCGTGGCGGTGCCGTCGTCGAGGCAGGCGGGCTCCCGTCGCGGCCCGATGTCGGCGGCCGGTGGCCAGTCGTGCGACGCCGAGAGCCTGGCGATCGTGGCGTCGATGCGGCTGCAGGCGGCGGCGTGGGCGGATTCGACCGCGGCCGGGCCGGCATCTCCCACGTCGGCCAGCACGACCACGTCGATCGCCTTGGTGACGTTGTCGAACACGATCATGTGGTCGTAGAAGCCGAACGACAGGTCGGGCAGGCCACGGTCGTCGGCGGGCGCGTCGGGCAGTCGCTCGACGTACCGCACCGTGTCGTATCCTGCGTAGCCGACGACGCCGCTGGTGAACGGGGGGAGCTCCGGCAGTCGGACGGTGTGAAACGCCGCCATCCGCCGCTCGAGTTCCCGGAGTGGGTCGTCGCAGGTGAACGCCTCGTGCCGGCCTTCACCGGTCACGCTGACGGCCGTGCCCCGGGCCTCGAAGCGGAGAAATGGGTCCGCGGCGAGGAAGCTGTAGCGGCCCACCTTCTCACCGCCCACCACGCTCTCGAACAGGCAGGCGACCGCCCCGGAGTCGATCTTGGCGAACGCGGAGAGGGGGGTGAGGCCGTCGGCAAACAGCCTCCGGTAGACCGGAACGAGCCGCCGGACCCCGGCTCCCGACGCGGGGAGCGACCGCGCGAGTTCGCCGAAACGGGACCTGTCCGGGAGGTGGGGCATCGGATGGGCGAGTGCGGCCGTCTGGGCTGGAAGCCAGAGACTACCCCCGCCGCCGGATGCCAACAACACGCCGCGTCCACGATCCGAGGGCGACCGCGGCCCGGCCGTCCGCTATCATTCCACGACCGGAACGGAGGGTGCCGAGCGTGAAGTGCCAGCAGTGCGAGAAGCCGGCGGTGTTCCACATCACCGAACTGGAGTCGGGGGACGTCCGCGAGGTGCACCTCTGCGAGGATCATGCCCGCGCCTACCTCAACCAGGCGGAGCCCGTGGAGGCGGGCGAGGGCTCCGGCGGAGCCGGCGGCGGGCAACTCGCGGTCGGCCAGACGGCCGACGACCTCTCGCTCCTCGACAAGAAGGCGTGCCCGATGTGCGGAATCACGTTCTTCGAGTTCCGCAACCAGGGCCGGCTCGGGTGCGCCCACGACTACGTCCACTTCGAGAAGGAGCTCGAGCCGCTGATCGCCAACATCCACGGATCCACGCAGCATCGCGGTCAACGGCCCGTTCGAGACGCCGCCGCGGAGCCGCCGCTGCCGGAGGCGACCGACGAACTCACGGTGGTGATCGGCCTGCGACGGAGCATGCAGGAGGCGATCGCCTGCGAAGACTACGAGAAGGCCCGCGAGGATCGGGACGCGATCCGCGGCATCGAAGACCGCTGGCTTCGGGACCGCAGCCCCCCCTCTTCTCCACGGCGGCCGGACGGGGCAAACGATGAAACTTGAGCAGCTGGCCGACGCGGTCGGCGAGTGGCTCCGCGGCACGGGCCCGGAGTCCGACATCGTGATGAGCAGCCGCGTGAGGCTCGCCCGGAACGTGGCGCATTATCCCTTCGTGAGCCGGATGTCGGAGCAGGATCGGGCCGAGGTCGAGCGGTTCCTCCGGGACCGGATCGCGTCGTCGTCCGTGGGCAGTGCGCTGGAATACATCGACGTGGGCGGCCTCGAGGAGATCGACCGGCAGTTCCTTGTGGAGCGGCAGCTGATCAGCCGCGAGCACGCCGAGGCGCAGGGGGCGCGGGGCGTGGCGATCGACGGCCGCGAGCAGGTCAGCCTGATGATCAACGAGGAGGATCACCTCCGTATCCAGTGCATGCACAGCGGCCTGGATCTGCGGGGCGCCTGGGAGCAGATCCGCGGCGTGGACGACCAGATCGGGCGGGTCGTGCCCTACGCGTTCCAGCCCCGCTGGGGCTACCTGACGGCCTGCCCGACCAATGTCGGCACCGGCATCCGCGTGAGCGTGATGCTCCACCTGCCGGCGCTGGTGATCACCCGGCAGATCGACAAGGTCTTCCGCAGCCTGCACAAGATCTCGCTGGCGGTCCGCGGCCTCTACGGCGAGGGGTCGCAGGCGATGGGCGACTTCTACCAGATCTCGAACCAGACGACCCTCGGCAAGACTGAGGAGGAACTCGTGGAGCAGGTGGGCGACGTCGTTCCGGTGCTGATCGATTACGAACGCCGCGCCCGCGAGTTCCTGGTCCGCGAGACCCAGCAGAACGTGCACGACCAGGTGAGCCGGGCGTTCGGCATTCTGCGGACCGCGCAGACGATCACCGCCGAGGAGACCATGCAGCTCCTCTCCCGCGTCCGCATGGGTGTGCTGCTCGGGCTGATCGGCGACGTGAACATCGCCGACATCAACTCCCTCCTGATCCGCACGCAGCCGGCCCACCTGCAGAAGCTGCGCGGCCTGGAGCTCGACACGAAAGACCGCAACATCGAACGGGCCCGCTATCTCCGCCGCCACTTCGAGGGCGGCACGCCGCAAAACTGAGCGGCGGTCACCGCACCGCGAGCTTGCGGCGGAGGGCGGCGACGACGGGCCGGGGCACGAACCGCGAGAGTGCCTCGTCGTCGGCGAGCGGCGTGATCTGCTTGAGCAGCGACGACGAGATGTGGGAGTAGGCCGCGTCGGCCATCAGAAACACCGTCTCGACGGCCGGATCGAGCTTGCGGTTCGCCAGGGTCATGGTGAACTCGGCCTCGATGTCGGTCAGCGAGCGGACCCCGCGCAGCAGCACGTGCGCGCCCTGCTCCCGAACGAAGGCCACCGACAGGCCGCTGAAGCGTTCCACGCGCACGTTGCCGAGTCCGGCGACGGCCGCCTTGACGAGATCGACCCGCTCCTCGAGCGAGAACAGGGGCTGCTTGTCGGGATTGATGCCGACGCCCACCACGATCGCGTCGAAAATCCGGCTCGCCCGGCCGATGACGTCGAGGTGGCCCAGCGTGACCGGGTCGAAGGATCCCGTGTACACGGCGACTCGTCCCGCAGGCTGGCTCACGGCTGCTGCTCCGCTGTCCGGCGACCACCGGCGGGCGATCCGCCCGCTCCGGCCGTGCGGCGACTCCCGCAGACCGCGGAGGTATGGTATGGAATTGCGGCCTGTTGAAACATCCCCACGAATCCCCGGGACGCCCCGCACGTGCTGTCGCTCGCCGGCCTGATCGTTTCGGGCATCGTCGTGATCCTGTTCCTCGCCGATCTGGTGGCCGCATTCCCCTTCCAACGGGTCAGCGTCGCGGCTGACATCGGCTTCATCCTGGCCGGGATGATCGTCGCCTACCTGAGCTGGCGGATCGGATC
>CAXNJC010000051.1:0-7346 GCA_964202525.1 Pirellulales bacterium | reverse complement strand
TTCTTGATATCGGCGGTCACCGTGCCGGCTCGCGGGCTGGGCATCAGGCCGCGGGGCCCGAGGACCTTTCCGAGAGGACCGACGAGGCCCATCATGTCGGGGGCTGCGATGCAGACATCGAAGTCGGTCCAGCCTTCTTTGATCTTCTTGGCGAGTTCCTCCGCCCCGACCTCCTCGGCACCGGCCGCCTTGGCATCGTCGGCGAGGTTGCCCTTCGCGAACACGATGACCCGCTTCGACTTGCCGATGCCGTGCGGCAGCACGAGCGAACCACGGATGATCTGGTCGGCTTGCTTGGGATCGATCCCGAGCCGCATGTGGATCTCGACCGTCTGGTCGAACTTCGTCGGGGGGAACTTCTTGAGCAAGGCGACGGCCTCGGCGAGCGGGACGGCCGCGTCGGACTTCGGCTTCACGGCGAGCATCGCCCGCATGCGCTTGGTGGTGGCCACTGTGATGATTCCTCGAAAAACTGACTGACGGTGTCTGCCTGCGAACGCTTTTGATCCTACCCGCGAATCCGCCGCCTGCACGGGGCGGACGGTTTTAGCCCTCGACGGTGATGCCCATGCTCCGCGCGGTGCCCTCGACCATCCGCCGCGCGTGCTCGGCATCGCGGGCGTTGAGGTCGGAGCCCTTGAGCCGCACGATCTCGTCGACCTGGGCCTTGGTGACCTTGCCGACCTTGTCCTTGTTGGGCACGCCCGACCCCTTCGCGAGGCCGGCAGCCTTCTTCAGCAAGGCGGCAGCCGGCGGGCTCTTGGTGATGAACTCGAACGACCGGTCGTTGTAGACCGTCACCACGACCGGGATCGGCATGCCGGCCGCTTCTCGAGTCTTGTCATTGAACTGCTGGACGAACTGCCCAAGGTTGATGCCGAACCGGCCGAGCGACGTACCGACCGGCGGCGCCGGGGTCGCCTGCCCACCGGGCACCTGGAACTTCGCCTGTCCAACCACCTGCTTTGCCATCTCGTTGACCTTTCTTCACTCCGCGGACAGCCGCGGCCGCTCTCAGACGGTTTCGATCTGCCAGTATTCGATGTCCACGGGCGTCGAGCGGCCGAAGATGCTCAGCATCACGGTCACGCGACCGTTCGCCTCGTCAATCTGCTCGACCTCCCCCTCGAAGTTCTCGAAGGTGCCCTCGTTGATCTTCACGCGGTCGCCCTTCTTGAAGTTGATCTTCAGCCTGGGCTGCTCGTCGGTCTTCTCCTCGCTCTTGTTGAGGAGTTTCGCCACGTCCTGCGGCAGCATGGGACTGGGCCGGCCCGCCGAGCCCGTGAAGTCGCCGATGCCACCCGTCTCGCGGACGAGATACCAGGTCTCGTCGTTGAGGATCATGTTGACGAGGATGTAGCCGGGGTAAAGCTTGCGGGACACGACCCGCTTCTTGCCCCCCTTGAACTCGGTGACCTGCTCCTTCGGCACGATCACCTCGCCGAACCACGGATCCATGCCCTGCATGGAAATCCGGCGGAGGAGCGTCTCGCGGATCGAGTCCTCTCGGTTGCTCTGAACCTTGAGGATGTACCACTTCCTCTCGCCCACTACCGGGGCGTCGTCGGACAGGGCCACCTCAACAGGCCGCGCGTCCTCACCCCCCTCGAACGGGTCCGCGATTTCCGCCGCCGTCGCGTCGTCGTCGTCGACCTGATCCACGACCTCGCGCACGACGTCGGCCTCAGCCGCCGACGGCTGGACGTCGGTGGGCAGCTTCTCGGGATCGTTGGTTGCGTCGCTCATGAATCTCGACCGGGAATGAACGGTGTCAGGGGGCGGGCGGGCTTCAGCCGGTCCGCAGCAGGTAACGGAGCACGAACCACCAGAACAGATCGTAGGCGGCAAGGATCGCCGCCAGTGCGAAGATCAGGAAGATAATCACGGCGGAGCTGCGAATCACCTCCTCCGCAGTCGGCCACGATACCTTGGCCACCTCCGACTCCACGGCGATCAGGAAGTCGGCGAACCGCGGGATGTTGACGATCCGGTAGCACAGCCAGAGCCCGGCGGCGAGCAGGGCCAGTGGCAGCAGGAACCGAACCACGCCGAGGTCGCCAGTGCCGGAGAGGGCCGTGAGGCCCGCATCGCCGCCGAACCACACCGCAAGCAGTTGCGAAAGCCGCCAGATGCCCACGCCGACCACCAACGCCAGCGCGGCGAACGTGACCTGCCTGGTGAGGCGGCCCTGATTGCGCTTGTAGACCGACAAACTGAGGAGGTCTCCCCAGATCCCGGCGCTTCTGACGTTGTCTTGCATGGCGAACCTGCCTCGCGTTCCGTCGCGGACCTGCCGTCCGTGTCTGAGCCTGACCTACGAATCCACCGACCTCTGCCTCGATCCACTCCACACCGCCTCGCGACCTCCGCATCGCCACTGGCGGGCGGAGATCGCGAGCAGGGGCGGCGGGGATCGAACTCGCAACCTCTGGTTTTGGAGACCAGCGCTCTGCCAGTTGAGCTACGCCCCTGTGGTAGCCGGGCCCCGGATCACTCCGGAGCCCGGCTCCGTGTTCTTGCCTCCGGGGCCGTGACCCCGGACTCCGTTAGTCCAGAATCTTGGTCACCACGCCCGAGCCGACCGTCTTGCCGCCTTCGCGGATGGCGAAGCGAACACCGTCGTCCATGGCGATCGGCACCATCAGCTCGACCTCCATCTTGACGTTGTCGCCCGGCGAGCACATCTCGACGCCGCCGAGCAGCTTGGTCGAGCCGGTCACGTCGGTCGTGCGGAAGTAGAACTGCGGGCGGTAGCCGGCGAAGAACGGCGTGTGACGGCCCCCCTCCTCCTTCGACAGCACGTAGACCTCGCACTCGAACTTCTTGTGGGGCTTGATCGAGCCCGGCTTGGCAAGCACCTGGCCACGCTCGATTCCCTCACGGGCGATGCCGCGGAGGAGGCAGCCGACGTTGTCGCCGGCCTGGCCCCTGTCCAGCAGCTTCTTGAACATTTCCACGCCGGTGACCGTGGTCTTCTCGGCCTTGTCCTTGAGGCCGATGATCTCCACTTCATCGCCGACCTTCACTTCGCCGCGCTCGATACGGCCCGTGGCCACCGTGCCACGGCCTTCGATCGAGAACACGTCCTCGATGGCCATCAGGAACGGCTTGTCGAGCTCGCGCACCGGCTCGGGGATGTAGCTGTCGACGGCGTCGAGCAGGTCGGCGATGCACTTGTTCTTCGCCGGGTCGGCCGGGCTGTCGTAGGCCGGCTTGCCGGCGCCACGAATGATCGGCACGTCGTCGCCGGGGAAGCCGTACTTCGTCAGCAGCTCGCGGATTTCCATCTCGACCAGGTCGAGCAGCTCCGGGTCGTCGACGAGGTCCACCTTGTTGAGAAACACGACGAGCGCCGGCACGCCGACCTGCTTGGCCAGCAGGATGTGCTCACGAGTCTGGGGCATCGGGCCGTCGGCGGCACTCACCACCAGGATCGCGCCGTCCATCTGGGCGGCACCGGTGATCATGTTCTTGATGAAGTCGGCGTGACCCGGGCAGTCGATGTGGGCGTAGTGACGCTTGTCGGTCTCGTACTCCACGTGGCTGACCGCGATCGTCACGGTCTTCGTGTCGTCGCGGACCGTACCACCCTTGGCGATGTCGGCGTAGCTCTTGGCCACGGCCAGGTTCTTGGCCGCCTGCACCGCGACCAGGGCGCCCGTGAGGGTCGTCTTGCCGTGGTCGATGTGGCCGATCGTGCCGACGTTGACGTGCGGCTTGCTCCGCGTGAACGTGTCCTTTGCCATCGTTTCTCCCTGAGGGGTCCTCTTCTGGTGGTTAGTGGTTAGTGGTTAGGGGGTCGAACGAACGAAAAGCTGCTGAAGGGACTTGAACCCTTGACCTCGTCCTTACCAAGGACGTGCTCTACCAACTGAGCTACAGCAGCGGAGGGAAAGCGGCGGTCATGAATCCTATGGGTCGGGTCCCGGAATGCATCCGTGTGCGTGGTGTGTCGGGGGTCTGTATCGGTTGAAACTCGCGGGCGGTTGAGACAGGCTGTGCAGCGGTGGGGCCGAAGCGGGTAGAGGGAATCGAACCCTCGTCTTTAGCTTGGAAGGCTATTGCTCTACCATTGAGCTACACCCGCGTCGCAGGCGTCGCCGGGCGGCCGTCCGTCAAAGGACGGGCATGACGACGGTGGGATGAGACTGGGGAGTGCAGGATTCGAACCTGCGAAGGCAGAAGCCATCAGATTTACAGTCTGACCCCTTTGACCGCTCGGGAAACTCCCCTGTGGTATGCGTTGAACTCCTCTGACGTATGCGTGGCGTGCGTGTTTCGTGCGTCTGAAACTCCGGCCGTTCCGCACGCCGGACTCTCTTTCGCGCGATCCCGACGACGAGCCGCCGGCGGTGGCAGCGTTCGGCGGCAGGCATGCCGCCAGCGCCGTGCCGACGCCCCGACTGGCCGAGCCGCGAACGCCGTCAAGCTGAGCTAGCGGCGGGAGTTGAACCCGCAACCTGCTGATTACAAATCAGCTGCTCTGCCAGTTGAGCTACGCTAGCGGCCGGTCGGAACCGCGAAACTCTGAAGTGTACGGATTCGGGTGCGGCCTGCAAGACGGTGGGGCGGGACGGCCAAAGAAGCGTATTTCCCGCAAATTCCCGAAGGAAGGCCCGCCCGCCAGTTCAGGCGAACGACAGCTCCACCATCGAGAAGTCGTCGTGGAAATCGTCTCGCCGAGAGAGGTCCCGGACCCGCTTGACGAGGGCGTCGATCGAGCTCTCCCGAGGCTCGGGCGGGGCCACGAGGGCGGCCACGAACTCCGGAAACGGCCACATCGTGCCGTCGGGAAGCCCGATCTCGAAGGCCCCGTCGCTGTAGACGAACAGCCGCGACGCGGGCGGCACCTCGACCTCCCCCGACAGGAACTCGAGCCCGTCCACCGCTCCGATGAGGGGGCCGTCGGAATCGAGGAGCCGGGGCGCGGTGGCGCCCTCGGTGACCAGCAGCGCCGGGGGGTGCCCGCCTCCGGCCCAGCGAAGCTTCCTGGTTCGGCGCTGGAACACGCCGTACCACGCCGTAAAGAACATGTCGTTCTGCCGCTCCATCGGAAACGCCCGATTGAGGCCGGCCAGCACCGCCCCGGGATCGTGGAAATCGGTGTTCGGGAGCGTCTCGCTGCGGATGGCGTTCAGCGCCGAGACGGACAACAGCGCCGCACCCACCCCATGACCACACACGTCGAGCAGGTAGACGGCGAAGGTCTCGGGGTCGAGGTCGTGGTAGCCGAAGGCGTCGCCCCCGAGCGAGGCCGACGGGATGAATCGCCAGTCGGCCCGGATGCCGTTGGCGTCGCAGGGCGACGGCAGCAGCGACCGCACGTAGTCGGCGGCCGTGGCCAGATCGTTGGCGAGCACCTGGCGGCTGGCTTCCAGGGCGGTGAAGGCCTCGTTCCGCTCGAGCAGCGCCACGTAGCCGCGGGAGTGATAGCGAACCCGCGCCAGCAGCTCGAGCCGATCGGGCAGTTTCACGAGGTAGTCGTTCGCCCCGATCGCGAACGCCTCCGCCTTCACGGCCGCCTCCTCCTTCGTGGAGAGCACGATGATCGGCACGTCGCGAAACCGGTCGTCGGCCCGGAACCGGCGCACGAGCGTCAGGCCGTCGACCTCGGGCATCACGAGATCCTGGAGGATCACCGTGGGCCCCACCGCCGCCGCCAACTCGAGGGCGGCGGGGGCGTCTTTGCAGTAGTGGAACGACACCCCCTCCTCGCCCGCCAGCATCCGCCGGACGGCCTCGCCGATGATCGGCTGGTCGTCGACGAGCAGAACGGTGGCGCCCCGGCGGGCGGGGGCTTCGGTTGCAGCCACGGGCGCGGTGTCCTGGCGAAATCCTGACTTCGGGAAATGCTATCACAGCGGGCGGTTGCATGATTCGCGGACGCGACGTTGAATCGTGTGCGGCCCAGCCCCCGGCCCGGCGCCCCCTCGGAGAACGATCCCATGGCGGTTCGGAAGACATCGACCCGATCCCGGACGAAGCCCCAGGACCCGGTGCCCGCCGCGATCGAGGGGCTCGGCGTCTTTTACCTCGGCCAGAAGGTCGACGCCGACCGGAGCACCCCCACCGGCGAGCCGCTGCTCGTGGACGCCCGGCGGTTCACCACCCACGCGGTGTGCGTGGGCATGACCGGCAGCGGCAAGACCGGGCTGCTGATCGGGCTGATCGAGGAGGCCGCGATCGACGGCATCCCGACGCTGGTGATCGACCCCAAGGGGGATCTCGCCAACGTGCTGCTGTCGTTTCCCGACCTGGCTCCCGCCGACTTCCTGCCGTGGCTGGAGCCGGAGGGGGCCAAACGCGAGGGCATCTCGCTGGAGGACCTCGCTGCCCGCACCGCGAAGAAGTGGGCCGATGGGCTCGCCGCGAGCGGACAGTCGGGCGAGCGGATCCGGCGGCTCCACGAGGCGGCGGAAATGGCGGTGTATACCCCCGGCAGCCGCACCGGCCGGCCGCTGGCGATGCTGGGCAGCCTCGATGCCCCGCCCGACGCGATTCTCGACGATCCGGAGGCCCGCCGGGAGCGGATCGAGTCGCTCGTCTCGGCCATCCTGGCCCTGGTGGGGATCGACGGCGAGCCCGGCCGCAGTCGCGAACACGTGCTGCTCTCCACCATCCTCGACACCCTGTGGAGGAGCGGCCAGAAGGTCGATTTCGGCACGCTCGTGCGGTCGATTCCGGCCCCCCCGATCGAGCGCGTGGGCTTCCTCGACCTGGAGAACTTCTTCCCGGCCGGCGATCGATTCGCCCTGGCCAGCCGCCTCAACACGGTGGCCGCGGCCCCGGGCTTCGACGCCTGGCTCGACGGTGAGCCGCTCGACCTCGGCCGGCTCCTCTGGACGCCGGAAGGCAAACCCCGCGTGGCGGTGGTGTCGATCGCGCACCTGGCCGATGCGCAGCGGATGGCGTTCGTCACGCTGCTCGCCGGTGCCGCCGTCGCGTGGATGCGGTCGCAGGGGGGCACGTCGTCGCTCCGCGCGCTGTTTCTGATGGACGAGGTGTTCGGCTACCTGCCCCCCACGGCCAACCCGCCGAGCAAAACTCCCCTGCTCACGCTGATGAAGCAGGCGCGGGCCTACGGCCTCGGCGTGGTGCTCGCCACGCAGAACCCCGTCGATCTCGACTACAAGGGCCTCTCCAACGCCGGCCTGTGGTTCCTCGGCCGACTGCAGACGGCGCGGGACAAAGCCCGGGTGCTCGACGGCCTCGAGGGAGCGGCCCAGGCCACCGGCGGGTCGTTCGACCGCGGCCGCCTCGACCGGCTCCTCTCGGGGCTCGAGCAGCGGCGGTTCCTGATGCACAGCGTGCACGGCGACGAGGAGACGCTGTTCCAGACCCGCTGG
>CAXNJC010000050.1:0-7370 GCA_964202525.1 Pirellulales bacterium | reverse complement strand
ACGAGCGCCGTGGACGCCGTCGCGAGGGCGATCGAGAGAAGGGATGAACGCTGCATGGTGCCGATCCTCCGGAACGCGAGACTTTCGTGCAGTGGTCGTATCGGACGGACGCTGCCGGTCGATCAGCCGGCGGCCGCGCGAGCGGACGGGGCGACCGGCCCCGCCCCGTCCCCGCAGCCCCGCGTCGTGCCCTCGGACCACGCGGACGTCGCCACCTGCCCAGAATGCCAGGTGTCGGTGGCCGCTCATGTGCGACCGAGAGTCGTCTGGCGGAAGACGCGGAAAAACGTCACATACCCACTCCCGAACGATGGGCCACAGGGGGCCCAGTTCGCGCCCAGGTGAACGGAATCATGAGGCAGACACTCTCTCGGATGCGACGCTCTCGCGCGGTGGCCGGCACGGTCGCCGTCTGTCTGACATGCCTGACCGCCTTCGGGGCCGAAGCCCCGCGGTCGCACCTCGTGCCAGCTGGCAACGCCACGGGGGCACCGAAATCGTGCGCCTCCCTCGGCCTCACGCTCACGCGCGCCTCGGGCGTGCTGCGGCAGCAGCTGGCCCTCACGCGGGGTGCCGGCCTCGTCGTGGAGGCGGTGGCCCCCGGGTCCACCGCCGCGCGGATCGGCATCGCCCAGCACGACGTGCTGGTACGGCTCGACGACCAGCTCCTCGTGCTTCCCGACCAGTTCGACGCCCTGCTGGAATCGGCTCCGGACGACGCACTCCTCGCCTGCACGGTCCTTCGCGGCGGCCGCGAGGTCGTCGTGCCGATCGGCCCCGGAGCCGAGTCCCTCGCCGGACTTCCCCGCGGGTCCGCCGTGAACGGTGGCCTGCGACCGACGGCGTCGGCGCTGGCGATCGTGGAGCAGGCGGCACCGAAGGCGGGGCCGATGCCGGCGGCGCCTCTCCGCCGGCTGGCCGACGAGACCCTGGTGCGACACGACCCCGACTACCAGATCCGCCTGACGAGCGGTGAGGAAACTCGGCTGGTAGTGTCGGATCCCAAGGGGCACGTCGTGTTCAACGACTCCATCGACACGCCCGAAGGCCGCAGCCGCATGCCCCCGGTGGTCCGGGAGCGGGTGTCGGCCATGGAACGGATGCTCGAGGGGCAGCGGCCGATGCCGACCGCGGCCCGCGGCGGACGCGATGCCGCCACCGAGATCGGCAGCCTCGACGTGAAGCCCGTGGAACTGCGGTGACGCAGGCGACTACCAGTTCGTCTGGGCAACGTCGCGCGACCACGTGCCGACGGTCGGCGTCGATCGGGGCCGCGACGCCGTCATGCTCCGCCACGGATCGGGGCCCGTGAACGTGCCGCCCGGCAGCCGCACCACCCACGGGCCGGCCCCCCGCGACATCCTCGCGAACGACTCCTCCAGCTGCCGGCGCTGCAGCTCCTGTTGCCGCCGGACGCGGCGGCGGTCTGCCTCGGCGGTCGCCGTGGCATAGGCGATGCGGGCCTGCTGCGACGCCTCGGCGGTGGTGTGGATCGCCTCCTCGTACCGCTGCCGCTCGAGGAGCGACCGCGCGGTGTCGACGGCCGCCGCCGCCGAACGGACGTCGGCCTGCACGCCCTCGGCATACCAGGCCGCCACCCGGCGGACGAGGGCGTCGGTCTCGTCGATGTCGTTGGCCGCCTGCCTGGCGAGCCGGTCGTCCTCGTCGGCGAGCTGCTCTCCTCGCGAGACGGCGGCGTCGGCGGCTTCGATCAGCCGAGTCGCCTGCCTTGGGTCGGGCCGGGCCACGGCCATGCTCTGGTCGGCGACCTCGATGATCCTCCCCGCCTCACGGCAGCGTTCGTTGGCGCTCACGCGGTCGGTCCGCTGCCGCTGCAGCCGCTGGGCCAGCGACGTCACCCGCTCGACGGCACGGCCCCGCTTCCCCGGTAGGGACGACCGCAGGTCGTCGAGTTCGGCCAGCCGGTCGATGACGGCGGCAACGCAGCCCTCCACCCAGTCTTCCTGCCGGACGACCTCCTCGAGGAGGGCCACGGCCCGCAGGTAATGCTGTCGTTCCGGGGCCAGCGCGGCGCGGGCTTCATCGATCAGCGACTTCACCCGTAGCAGGCCGTCGTCGGCGCGATCCACGTTGTCGGCGACGTCGGTCCAGGCGTCCGCCCCGTACGCGGACTCGAGCCGGTCGCGAGCGTCGGCTGCGCGCCGCCGGGCGGCGACGAGCGCCTCGACGCGGGCCACGCACGCCGGCAGCAGTTCCTCCGCCTTCGTCCGCGCGGCAACCACGCTCTCCACCAGGGCCGCCGCCTCGGCCGTGGCCTGCTCCGCCCGCTCGACCTGGCTGGCAGCGGCCTCCGTTTCGCCCGCGTCGAGGAGCTGGGCGGCCATGCCGGCATGGGCCACGGCGGCCGTCAGGCGGTCGTCCGGATTGGCACCCGGCTCGTCGAGCAGCCAGCCGTCGGCGCGGCGACCGCGAACCCTGGCCACGACCTCGTCGTTGGTCGCGATGGCCCGCTGCCTGCGATCGTCGACCGCCTCCAGCGCATCCACGCGGGCCAGGGTCGCCTCGAGGGCCGATCGCGCCTCCGCGAGTCCTCCCCGGGCCGCGATCGGGTCCGACTCCACCACCTCCCCCGCCCGCTGGCGGCCCCGCGTCACCTCGGCAACCGCCGCCTGGAAGGTCGCATTGGAGCGGCCTCGGCCGGCCACGGCCTCGAGCCGGGTTGCGGCATCGGCCAGCGTGGCATCGAGCGTTGCCGCCGCCTCCCGAGCCTGTTCGTGGGCTGTCTCGAGCGAGTCGAGGGGAGCCTTGCACTCGGCAGCCACGTCCTGAAGGGGCGGCCGCGCCTCCGCGGAGTCGAGAAGCCCGATCGCCTCGTCGGCCGCGGCGGTGCCCAGAAACCACTCCGAGTCGACCTTCGCCTGCGCCTTCTCCCAGACATCCATCAGGCCGAGCCACCGCTCGCGGTAGCGGCGAATTGCCCCCTGCACGCCGTCGTAGGCGGCCCGCGTCATCCCCTGCATCGGCGTCTGGAAGTCCGGGTCGGCGTGCGGCAGCATCCGATGCCGCTCCTGCTCGGCGTCGAGCAGGTCGGAGAGCGCGACCACCTCTCCCTTGAACGCCGCGAGCTTCTCGCGGGCCGCCCGCAGCCGACGCTGATGCCGCGTCCACTGCACGGCGAGGCTGCCGAGCAGGCCGGCGACACCGAGGCCCGCCAGGCCCAGCGGCAGCGTTCTCGTGCGAAACACGCGGGCCGACTCGGCGGCCTGCCGCCGGCTCGCTTCACGGTCGCGAACCCAGCGTTCGGTCGCCCCGACGAGGTCGGCCAGCCCCGCGTCGAGCTGTCCGTCCTTGGCCCGCGGCCGGAAGGATTCGGCAATCAGTTCGTTGAGCAACACGTCGGAACCCAGCCCTGCGGCCTCCAGCGACCACGGCACGTCCATGGCGATCTGCCGGGCTCCCACGTCGAGCACGATCGTCACGTCACCGGCCGGATTGAATCCGCCGTCGGAGGCATCGGCCTCCTGCCGCCAGCGTTCGACGACCTTCTCGAGCAGACCGCGGGCGTCCTCGGCACCGTTCACGCCATCGACGACGACCACGCGGTAGTCGCGACCGGTCTTCTGCTTCGCCTCGGCGATCGCGGCTCGGGTCTGCGCGAAGTCGTCCTTCACGCCGCTGACGAATACCCGCGGGGGATCGGAGCGGGTCGGGGCGGCGGGGATCGAGCCTTCCTCGCCGTGGGCGACGGCACACGCGACGGCAGCGACGACGAGGCCGAACAGCCGCTCTCGCATCGGGTTCATGGCGTTGAGGACTCCTGGTGCAGGACGGGCGACGTGAAAACGACGACGAGTAGACCGCACGACCACATCAGAGTGTAGCCCGCCCGGCATCGCCCACTGCGCACGGGAGGGCGACGCACGGCAGCCGGCACGCCGCGGCGGCCTGCTCCACTGCGGCGAGCACCGCTGCATCGCCGGCGGCGACGAGGGCCGCAGCGCGGAGCGACTCGGCCTCGGCCGCGATGGCCGCGACCTCGCCGGCCACGGCGTGGCCTGCGGCGAGCACGCGATGCAGCCATCCTGCGGCCGAGAAGGCCTCGGCCCAGGCTGGAGCCAGGCGGGAAATCGACTCGCCGTCGGCGACCACCAGCACGGGCCCTGCGAGTCCCGCGGCCCGCAGACGCGACACCGGATCGCCCCACCCATGCTCCGCGGTCGATCCCTGAACGCCGCCCATACCGCTCAGAACCCGCCGATCTCGTCGGCGGTCACCCGGGGCGTGGTCGGAACCAGCGGCGTCGTGGGCCGCGGGGCGATCGGCGACCGCACCGATGGCATGAATCCGCCGCGGGGGGACCGACTCGTTCCGGACAGGCCCGGCCGCCCGAAGGTGGGCCGCGGCAGCCCCGCGTTGAGGTCGGGCTTCGGGGCGAGCGACCCGTAACCGGACCGCGCGGCTGGAGCGCCCGCCCGAGTTCCGCCCATGATCGATCCGGGGCGAGATCCCGACGGCGCCGAACCCGCCGCCGCACCGCGGGCGCCGCCGGCCTTGCCCGCCGCGGCCGAGCCGGACGACAGCGTGGACGGCAGTTTCGGCACCCCCGTGCCGCTCGGCGTTGGGCCGACGATGGGCACCCGCGTGCCCGGTGGGGCCTTGTCGTCGGCCGCACGCGGCCGCGGCCCCGCTGCGTCCTCGGCCCCGCGCGCGGCAGGCTCGTCGGGGGCATCCTCCGGCGTCTCGTCGCCGATGACCCGCGGCTTGCCCGTGAGCGGATCGATGCCGGTTCCCAGTTCCGCCTCGATGCGCGTCCGCTTCATCCGCGCTCGCGCGACGTTGGCCTCCGAGGCGTCGATCGTGCCGTTGCCGTCGAGGTCCCACTGCCGCACGAGCTCCTCGCGGGAGACGCCGAGCGCTGGTGCCTGCGGAACAACGGCCCGGCTGCGAAGCCCGCCGGTCGGATCGATCTCGGCGGGCCCCTCGACGCCAGAGGACGGGATCGCGACACCGCAGCCGATCACCAGCGCGATCACGAAGGCGGCGACGGCGCGGGGGCGGCGTGGAAGACGCACGGCGAGATCTCCGGGGACGGTCGTCGCGACACGCGGCGGCAGCGTCATCCTACCGTCGGCGCGGAGGCCGTCGCCAGCGCGGCGGCCACTCGGGCCGCAGCGGTCGCCTCGTCGCCCCCACAGGCCGCGAGTTCCCGGGCCGCGACGTGGCAGTGGACGACATGGCCTCCGGCCGAGGCCGGCGGCGGATCCGTGGTGCGGCAGATCGGCTCGGCAAGCGGACACCGCGGGTGGAACCGACAGCCCGCCGGCGGCCGGGCCGGACTGGGCACGTCGCCGGTGAGCACGATCCGGCGGCGCCGCTGCCGGACGTCGACCGACGGCACGGCGGAGAACAGTGCGATCGTATAGGGGTGGAGGGCGCGGCGGCGGAGGTCGGCTGCGGCGGCCTGCTCGACGATCCGACCCAGATACATCACGGCCACTTCGTCGGCGACGTACTCCACGGCTGCGAGATCGTGCGAGATGAAGAGATACGTCAGGCCGAGCCGTTCGCGGAGCTCGACCAGGAGATTCAGCACCTGGGCCTGGATCGAGACGTCGAGAGCCGAGATCGGCTCATCGAGCACCACGAACTCCGGCTCGAGCACCAATGCCCGGGCGATCGCGATCCGCTGCCGCTGGCCACCGGAGAACTCGTGGGGATACCGGTCGAGGGCGGCGGCCGGCATGCCGGTGCGGTCGAGCGCCGCCCGCATGCGTTCCAGCCGCGCGGCTGGATCGCCGAGCCGATGGATCACGAGCCCCTCCTCGAGGATCCGCCGCACGGTCATCCGCGGATTGAGCGAGCCATACGGATCCTGGAACACGATCTGCATCCGGCGGCGGAGCCCGCGGAGCTGCGCGCCGCGGAGCGCCCGGACGTCCTGCCCCGCGACGACGACGTGGCCGCCGGTCGGTTCCACCAGCCTCAGCAGGCTTCTGCCGACGGTGGTCTTGCCGCAGCCGCTCTCGCCGACCAGGCCCAGCGTGCGTCCGCGCGGGATCGTGAAGCTCACGCCATCGACGGCGCGGACCGCCCCCACCTGCCGGCGCAGCAGCCCGCGGCGGATCGGAAAGTGCGTCGCGAGTTCGCGAACCACGACGAGCGGCTCGGGCGATGCGGTCATGCCGGCACGCCCTCCACCTCGGCCGGATGCGGCTCGCCCAGCCGCGTGGCATAGTGGCAGCGGACGAAGTGGCCGGGCTCGACCTCCCGCAGCTCCGGCACCGCGCCGCCGCAGGCCGGGCCCTCGGGGCCGCCCGCGGCCCGCGCGTGGCCGCAGCGGGGATGAAACCGGCAGCCTCCGGGAAACCTCGTGGGCGGCGGGACCATGCCGGGAATCGTCCGCAGCCGCGGCCGGCGTCCGCCAATGGCGTCGAGATCGGGCCGCGCTGCCAGCAGGCCGATCGTGTAGGGGTGCAGCGGCCGCGCGAAGAGGACGTCGGCCGGGGCCTGCTCGACGATCCGGCCCGCGTACATCACCGCGACGTCGTCGCACGTCTCCGCCACCACGCCGAGATCGTGCGTGATCAGCAGGATCGCGGTCCCGAGCCGTCGCCGGAGGTCGGTGAGGAGGTCGAGGATCTGCGCCTGAATCGTCACGTCGAGCGCCGTCGTGGGCTCGTCGGCAATCACGAGGTCGGGCTCGCAGGCGAGCGCCATCGCGATCACCACCCGCTGCCGCATGCCGCCGGAGAGCTGGTGCGGATACTCGTCGAGCCGCCGCTCGGGGTCGGCGAGCCGCACGAGCCTGAGCATCTCGAGCGCGCGAGCCCGGGCCGCCGCCCTGCCGACGGGCCGGTGCAGGAGCACGGCCTCGGCGATCTGGTCGCCAACCGTGAACACCGGATTGAGGCTCGTCATCGGCTCCTGGAAGATCATCCCGATCCGTCCGCCACGGACCGCCCGGAGCGCCGGTTCGGCGAGCGAGACGAGGTCGAGCGGCCCCGCCGGCGCGTCGAGCAGGATCGAGCCCGACTCGACCACGCCTGGTGCGGCCACGAGGCCGAGGATCGACATCGCCGTCACGCTCTTCCCGCAGCCGCTCTCGCCGACCAGGCCGAGGGCGCGGCCCCGCTCGATCGACAGCGAGACGCCGTCGACCGCCGGCACGCGGCCGTCGGCCGTGTGGAACGCCGTCACGAGGGTGCGGATGTCGAGCAGCGGCATGGGGCTACTTCCGCGCCTCCCGGAGCCGCGGATCGGTGGCTTCCTGAAGGCCTTCGCCGACGAGGTTGTAGGCCAGCACCGTCAGGAAGATGGCGATGCCGGGAAACACGACGAGCCACCACATCGCGAGGTTCGAGCGGGCCCCGTTGAGGATCGAGCCCCAGCTTGCCGACGGCGGCGGCGGT
>CAXNJC010000049.1:0-7372 GCA_964202525.1 Pirellulales bacterium | reverse complement strand
CGACCAGCCCCGCTCCGCCCACGGAGTCGGCCATCCGCTGGGCGACCGCGTCGAGCCACGGCCGCCGGTCGGCGTCTGAGAGGGGCTCGCCAGCCGACATTTTTTGCACGTTCTCGACGGGATGCAGGCTGTCGGCGTCGACGAATGCGAGGCCGAGCCGCGCCGCCACAAGCCGTCCGACGGCGGTTTTTCCGGTGCCGCTCACCCCCATCAGCAGGACGGCTGGTGGCGGCGGCGGGCGGTTGGTGGCTGGAGTCATCGAGCGATTCGGCGCGGGCGATCGGGGTGGTGCGGCCCTGTTTTTCCGGTGTGTTGACAGCCGTACCCGGCAGGTTTAGATTTCGGATCTCGCCGCAGGTATGCCCGTCGGGGCCGGATTTTCCGGCTTTTTGCGTGGGCACGCGTGAAACACGGCCCTTGACGGGGCTGCTTTTCGGCCGGGACACGGCATCCTTTCAGGATAGTCGAAAGTCCGGCTGCGAACCGATCGATGGAGATGGTCCCGGGGCGTGTCGTCGCCCTGTGCCGTCGCCGGAAGGAACGTTTGGAGTAGTGCCGTGGCCGGTCCGACGCAGGAAATCATCCGCATCCGCATGGAAGCCTACGATCACGCTGTGCTCGATCAGAGCGCGGCCGAGATCGTCGATACGGCCAAGCGGACGAACTCCGAAGTCCATGGACCCATTCCGCTTCCCACGCGGGTCGAGCGGTACACAGTGCTCTCGAGCCCGCACATCGACAAGAAGGCCCGCCAGCAGTACGAGATCCGCACCCACAAGCGGGTGATCGACATCGTGCAGGCGACCGCCAAGACGATCGAGGCGCTCAACAAACTGAGCCTGCCTGCGGGCGTCGACATCAAGATCAAGGCTTCTTCGAGGTAGGTGCCGGCGGCCGAGGCCGTCGGTTCATCACAGGGTTTCACGCAGGGTTCAACACAGGAGCGCACGTCAGGGCATGCTTGGAAGGCGGTGCGGGTAAGGCTGGAAACGACCGTTTCCTTCGCTCCCGCAGCCAACGGCTTCGAGCGTGACGCGGAGCATCAGCCGGCCGCTGCCAAACAGCGGGTGGTCGGGTGGTGTGCCGACGGCGATCAAACATGGCGACAGCGACAAAATCAACGGACAAGGCAGGCCGCAAGGGGCTGCTGGGCCGCAAGGTCGGGATGACGCAGGTGTTCGACGCCGATGGGGCAGCGGTGCCCGTCACCGTCATCGAGGCTGGTCCGTGCCCTGTGATGCTCGTACGGTCTCCCGATCGCGACGGGTATTCCGCGGTCCAGATCGGGTTTCTCGACAAGCCGCGGCGGCTCGCCAGCAAGAGCGTTCGCGGGCAGGTTGCCAAGCTCGATAGCCGTCGGGCCAAGCGGCGGGCAGAGGGCGGCGTCGCGGTTGTCGCGAAGGCCGACTGCGAGCCGAAGCGATTCGTCCGGGAACTCCGCGGCGTGTACGACGGCGTCGAGGTAGGGCAGGTCCTCACGGTCGACCTGTTCGAGGGGGTCGACTTCGTCGACGTCACCGGCACCACGAAGGGCCGCGGCACGGCGGGCGTCATGAAGCGTCACGGCTTCAAGGGGCAGCGTGCCAGTCACGGCGTGAAGAAGGTGCATCGCCACCAGGGCGGCACGAGCATGAACACCTCGCCGGCCCGCGTGTTCAAGGGCAAGCGGATGGCGGGCCGCTACGGCAACGAGCGGTCGACGATGCGGAACGTGAAGCTCGTGCGGGTCGACAAGGAGAACAACCTCCTCGTGATTCGCGGCGCGGTTCCGGGCCCGATCGGCTCTTACGTCACCGTGATGCAGACCAACAAGATCCGCAAGGTCGGCGGCCCCGCGGCCCCGACCGGCAAGAAGAAGGCTGGTGGCAAGTGAACCTCGCTGTCTACGACATGTCGGGCAAGCAGGTCGGCTCGTACGAGATCGATCCCGCCGAACTCGCTCCGCGCGTGAGCAAGCAGCTCCTTCACGACGCGGTCGTGATGTACCAGGCCAATCAGCGGCAGGGCACGCAGAAGACGAAGACCCGCGGCGAGGTCGCCGGCTCGACCCGCAAGCTCTACAAGCAGAAGGGCACGGGCAATGCTCGTGCCGGTGCGCGGCGGAGCGGCACGCGGCGTGGCGGCGGTCACATCTTCGCCAAGCGGCCCCGTGACTTCGGCTGGCGGATGCCTCGGAAGGCGCTCCAGCAGGCGGCGCGGATGGCACTGGCGTCGCGGATTGCTGACGACGAGGTCAAACTCATCGACGCCTTGCCGGTGGCGGCCCCCAAGACCTCCGTGGTGGCGGGCATGCTGAAGAAGCTGGGGCTCGGCGAGCAGACGGTGCTGGTCGCCCCCGAGAAGCACGACGCCAACCTCTGGAAGAGCGCCCGCAACATCGACGGCGTTTCGGTGGCCCCGGTGTCCGACCTCAATGCGTGGTCGATCCTCACGCCCCGTTCGATCCTGATGACCCGGGCCGCGATCGACGCCTTCCGGGCCTCGGCCGCGTCGGCGGCCAAGCCGGCTCCGGCCGCGAAGAAGAAGGCGGCGAAGAAGCCGGCCGCGCGGGCTGCCAAGAAGGAGGCGAAGTAGTCATGTCCGTCCCGGTTCCTCCCCCGCCCGCGTTCTCGCCGCGCCTGTCGCCGCATCAGGTGATCGTGCGTCCGCTCGTGACCGAGAAGGGCGTGCATCGGGCGAATCGCCACAACGCCTACTCTTTCGAGGTCGTCGGTGAGGCCACCAAGGCCGACATTCGCCGTGCCGTCGAGGAGATGTTCAACGTCAAGGTCGAGAAGGTCGCGGTTCAGAACCGGGTGGGCAAGATGCGCCGCAGCCGCGTTCGCCGCACCAGCACGAAGGCCTGGAAAAAGGCGATCGTGACCCTCAAGCCCGATTCCAAGATCAACCTGTTCTAAAGCGGCTCCGCCGCTCCACGCCGAGCACGAAACCAGCCATGGGCATCCGCACCTACAACCCGACGAGTCCCGGTCGCCGCGGCGCCAGCGTTTCTGACTTCGCCGAACTCACCCCAGGTGCCGGAGTGCCAAAGGGGCTGAGGGTTCGCAAGAAGAAGAAGGGCGGCCGTAACAACCAGGGCAAGATCACGGCCCGCCATCGTGGCGGTGGCCACATGCAGCATTACCGCCTGGTCGATTTTCGGCGGAACAAGGATGGGGTGCCCTGCACGGTGCACTCGATCCAGTACGACCCGAATCGCACGTGCCGCGTGGCCCTGCTGAACTACGCGGATGGCGAGAAGCGGTTCATCCTGGCCCCCGAGGGGCTGACGGTCGGGGCGACGCTACTCAGCGGCGAGACGGCGCCGCCGGATGTCGGCAACTGCCTGCCGATGTCGGCGATCCCGCTCGGCATGCAGATCCACAACATCGAACTGCAGCAGGGCCGCGGCGGGCGGCTCTGCCGTTCGGCCGGGTCGTCGGCTGTGCTCGTCGCTCGCGAGGCGCAGTGGGCGCAGATCACGCTGCCCTCGGGCGAGATTCGCCGTGTGCCGGCTGCCTGCCGGGCCACGATCGGCGCGATCGGAAACTCCGAGCACATGAACGTCCGCCTCGGCAAGGCCGGCCGGTCGCGGTGGATGGGCATTCGGCCGCACGTGCGCGGCACGGCGATGAATCCGATCGACCACCCGCACGGTGGTGGTGAGGGCCGCACCAAGGGCGGTCGGCATCCGGTGAGCCCCACTGGGAAGAGTGCCAAGGGTGGCGGGACGCGCAAGCCCCGCAAGCCTTCTGGTGCCGCCATCATCCGCCGTCGCAAGAGCCGCCGGTACGGTCAGCTGAAACTGAGGTAATCCATGGGACGCAGTGCCAAAAAGGGGCCGTACGTCGACCCCCGCGTGTTCGAGAAGGTCGAGGCCCAACTTGCCAGCGGCAAGCGGGATCCGATCAAGACCTGGTCGCGGTCGTGCACGATCGTGCCGGAGTTCATCGGCCTGACGTTCATGGTGCACAACGGCAAGCAGCACGTGAAGGTGTTCGTGACGGAGGACATGGTGGGCCACAAGCTCGGCGAGTTCTCCCCGACCCGGACGTTCCGTGGACACGGTGGCAAGGTGAAGGAGGCGCCCGCGGGTAAGTGACCGCGACGGCAAGGTGACCCATGGCCTACACAGCGACCCATAAATACGCCCGCATCAGCCCCCGCAAGGTGCGGGCGCTGGCCGACCTCGTACGCGGCAAGTTCGCCGATGAGGCGCTCGACATCCTCCGCTTCCAGCCGCACCGCGGTGCCCGGATGCTGGAGAAGGTGATCAAGAGCGCCCTCGGCAACGCCGAGCACCAGCAGGCACCCGGCATGGACGACCTGGTGGTCGTCGATGCCCGGATCGACGGGGGCCCGATGTTCAAGCGGATTCGGCCGCGGGCGCGCGGCATGGCGTTCGGGATCAAGCGGCGGATGTCGCACATCAAGGTGTCTCTCGACACGCTGGTGGCGTCGTCCGGCGAGGTCGCGGGTGGAGCGAAGGAGTAGCCATGGGTCAGAAAGTCCATCCCACCGGGTTTCGCACCGGCATCACCGAGCCGTGGAAGAGCCGCTGGTATGCGTCCAAGAAGGACTTCAAGGACCTCCTCATGGAGGACGTGAAGGTCCGCAAGTTCCTCAAGACCAAGTACCGCGCGGCCGCCATCCCGAAGGTGGAGATCGAGCGGACTCGCGACGAGGTGAAGGTGATCCTGCACTCCGCCCGGCCGGGGGTGATCATCGGCCGCAAGGGTCAGGAGGTCGACCGCCTGCAGGATGAGCTCCAGGAGCTGCTCGGTCGCCGTGTGAACCTCAAGGTCGAGGAGGTCGGACATCCGGAGATTCAGGCCCAGCTGATCGCGGAGGACATCGCCGACCAGCTGTCGAAGCGGGCGGCCTTCCGCCGGACGCTCAAGCGGTCGCTCGAGACGACGATGGGCGCGGGCGCAAAGGGCGTCAAGATTCAGCTCGCCGGTCGGCTGGGTGGTGCTGAGATGTCGCGGTGCGAGAAGGCGATCGCGGGCTCGATGCCGCTGTCGACGCTCCGGGCAAAGATCGATTACGGGTTCTGCGAAGCTCCCACGGCGCAGGGCAATATCGGGATTCAGGTGTGGGTCAACCAAGGCATGTACGAGGAGACTGGCGATGGCGCTGATGCCCAAGAGGGTCAAGCACCGAAAAAGCCAAAGAGGTCGTATAAGAGGTGACGCCTCCCGTGGGAATCGCGTCGTCTTCGGCGATTTCGGTCTTCAGGCCGAACAGCCGGGATGGCTTCCCGCGGCGACCATCGAGGCCGGCCGAATCGCGGCACAGCAGTATCTCCGTACGGAGGGGCGGCTGTACGTCCGCGTATTTCCGCACAAGTCCGTGACCTCGATCCCGCTCGAGACCCGAATGGGCAAGGGCAAGGGAGAGCCGGAGTATTGGGCGGCGGTGATCAAGCCGGGTGTGATTCTCTACGAGATCGGCGGCGTGACTGAAGACGCGGCCCGTCTCTGCCTGGCACGCTTGGCGCACAAGATGCCGATCCGTGTCCGGTTCGTGAAGCGGCGGGTGATGTAAGGAACCACAGTGATGACGAAAGCGAAGGAACTGCGGGACATGGCCGACGAGCAGATCAGGCTCGTCTGGAAGGACGCGGCGGAGAGTCTTTTCCGGCTGCGGATCCAGGCGCAGACGGAGAAACTCGCTGCCCCCACCGAGGTGAGGAAGCACCGTCGCACGATCGCTCGCTGCCAGACGATCCTCACGCAGCGAGGCGTCTTGGCGCCGGCTGCGGCTGCCGAGGCCGGGCAGGCCGATGAGGCTCCGCGGCACGTGAAGCACGCGCGGAAGCACACGCTCATGGGCCGGGCGAAACTGCAGGCCGAGACGAAGGGCCGCGTGGGAACTCGCCGCGAGTTCAAGAAGCGGACGCAGAGCGGCAACTGACGCACGACCAGACCATTCAGTTTTCAGGAACGAGTTCATGCCGAAGCGAGTCGAGACGGGAACCGTGACGAGCGACGCCGCGAGCAAGACCCGGCGGGTCGAGATTCCGCGCATCGTCAGGCACCCCAAGTACGGGCGGATTCTCCATCGCCGAACCGTGTGCCACGTGCACGACGAGAACGACGAATCGCACATTGGCGACCTGGTGGAGATCGTCGAATGCCGGCCCCGGAGCCGGTTGAAGCGGTGGGAACTCGTGCGGGTAGTCGAGAAGAGCACGGCCGTCGACGTGGCCTCGCTGCGGAGCGGGGCCCGGGCCACGAGGCTCAAGGAGACCGCGGCGAAGGCCGAAGAGGCTGCCGCCACCGGTAGCGGCGACGTGACGGAAGGACGGACCACATGATTCAGATGCAGACGCGGCTCAACGTCGCGGACAACACGGGCGCCAAGGAAGTCATGTGCTTCAAGGTGCTCGGCGGCAGCCGGAAGCGGACCGCCGGCCTTGGCGACATCATCGTGTGCAGCGTCAAGAGCGTGATCCCCGGCAGCGACGTCAAGAAGAAGGCGGTCGTCAAGGCGGTGATCGTGCGCTGCAAGAAGCCCACGCGTCGCGAGGATGGGAGCTACGTACGGTTCGACTCCAATGCGTGCGTGATCATCGACAACGACAAGAACCCGAAGGGCACGCGCATTTTTGGTGCGGTGGCGCGGGAACTTCGGGATCGCAACTTCATGAAGATCGTCAGTTTGGCGAGCGAGGTGGTGTGATGTTGATTCGTTCGGGCGACATGGTCGAGGTGCGGACGGGCAACGCCAAGGGCACCCGCGCGAAGGTGCTGCAGGTCCTCCCGGAGAAGGAGGGGCGGCGCCGCGTGGTCGTCGAGGGCGTCAATCGCGTCTACCGGCACATCCGCCGCAGCCAGAAGAATCCACAGGGCGGTCGGCTCAGCAAAGAGATGCCGATCGACGCCTCCAACGTCCTCGTCGTGTGCACCTCCTGCGGGAAGGCTGCCCGCCTCGGGGCGAAGGTCACGTCGGATGGCGGCAAAGTGCGTGTTTGTCGCGCCTGCGGCGCCGACCTCGGCACGCTCCGCCGGCCGCGGGCCACCAAGTCAACGAAGGCATAACCACCGCGGCCACCAGCCGCACGGGCCCCCACCACACACACCACCAGGATCGATCGAGGATTCGGACGATGGCAAAGAAGACGAAGGCAACGAGCGACACCGCCGCAGAACCGGCGGGCACGCCCCGCATGCTCGAACACTACGTGAGCAAGGTTCGCCCCGAACTCGCCGAGGCGCTCGGCACGACCAATCCGCACGCGATCCCCAGGCTCGAGAAGATTGTCTTGAACATGGGCGTGGGCGTGGCCGTGACCGAGAAGAAGTACATGGAGGAGGCACTCGGCGCGCTGGCGCAGATCACCGGCCAGAAGCCGATCGCCACGCTGTCGAAGGCGGCCGTTGCTGGCTTC
>CAXNJC010000048.1:0-7715 GCA_964202525.1 Pirellulales bacterium | reverse complement strand
AGGCAGGCCCCGGCGACGGTCGAGCCGATCAGGCCGCAGGCGTTCATCGTGCGCGCGTTCGGCGGAAACACGCGGGGCGACGGCGGATCGCCGGCATCGAACGTGAGCAGCGACGCCACCAGAAACACACATCCGGCCAGCAGCACCAGCGCCGTCAGGTCGCGCATGCGGTTGCGGGCGCCGGGCAGAGCCGCGGCGGGGGCCGCAGGAGACGCGACGGTCGTGGCGGCACGCGAGGCCGGTGCGAAGCGGGTGGAGACGGAGCGGTCGGCGAACGCCATGCGACGATCCTTGTCGAAAGAGAACGGTCCTGAGCAACTCTACAGGCCGCCAGACGCCCGGGCGGGGCCGGCGCCCCCCGTCCGACGAGCGCGGGAGGGATGGTGGTAGCGGCTGGAGCGGTCGTGCCGCCTGACCGCTGTCGCTGACTCGAGTTCAATAGCGGGGCATGGGCAGCCCTGAGCCACGCGGCAGGGCGGCCCGCATCGCTCACGCGATGGCGGCTTCCTGAGAGACCGAACTCAGCGAGGGGCTGCCCGTGCTCCGAGAGCCGGCGTATGACGCCAAGCGAAGCCACGATGGCGAAGCGCCGGCGGCATCCGAGTGAGCCGAGGCCTGGAGGGCCGAGGCGAACGTCCGGCGACGGAGTACGGGCAGCCCTGAGCCACGCGGCAGGTTGGCCCGCATCGCTCACGCGATGGCGGCTTCCTGCTGGTGAGCGGGCGTCGGGTATCTTCGTCGGACGGCGATACCCCCATGCACACCCCTCTCCATACCACGCCCAGCCCGCTCGCCATGCAGGCGGGCCGCCAGATCGTCGAACTGATCGTGATCGCGGCCGCCACGGCCGGCGTGCTCGCCGCCTGGTGGGCCATCCCGCTCACGCCGCGAGTCGTGTGCCTCGTCGTCGTGGCGCTGGCGCTCGCCAAGACCGCCTACTTCCTCCTCGAGAACCTGCAGCACATCCTGCTCGCCACGTCGCACGAAGTTCCGTACCACCGGTTCCTCGCCCTGATGGGCGTCAACATGGCGCAGATCACGCTCTCGTTCGCGCTCGACTACTGGATCCTCGAATGGGCGGAGCAGGGGAGCTTCACAGGATTCGATCCGGCGGGGGGCCCGGCCCGCGTGTTCTTCGACTGCTGCTTCTACAGCGTCCTCAACTTCTCCTTTTTCGGCTTCGGCGACATCATGCCGCAGACCATTCCGGCGAAGCTCGTGACGCTCATGGAGGTGGTGCTCGCGTTCTTCACGGTGATCTTCCTGCTCTCCGACTTCATCAGCCTCAAGGACTCGCTCCGCCGCGAGCGGCAGCGATGATGCAGCCCGCGACCGCCCATCCCGGAGTCGGCGGACTCGCGCTGGGCGTTGCCGCCGGGCTCATCGCGGCGATCTCGAGCGCGGTCTCCTACCTGATCTCGCGCCATCACGTCAGCGAGGGGGGCAGCAGCCGGCGGCTGCTCGTGTTGGCCCATGCACTGATGGGCGCTGCCTGCCTTCCGGTGGCCTGGCTCCTTCGGCCGGCCGGCCTCCCGATCGACCGGGCCTGGATCGGGCCGCTGATCGGGTCGTCGTGCTGCTACCTCGCGGGGCAGGCGGTGGTGTTCTCGGCGCTTGCCCGCGCCGATGCATCGCGGGTAGCGCCACTGCTGGGGCTGAAGATCGCGATGCTCGCCTGCATCGTCTCGTTCACGCCGGGGGAGCCGCTCGACGGGCGGCAGTGGCTGGCAGTCGCGTTGAGCCTGGTCGCGGCGTTCATGCTCCAGCGCGGCGGCGGGATGCGCCGGTCCGCGGTCGGCTTCACGCTCGCCGCCTGCGTGGCCTTCGCCGTTTCCGACCTGTTCATCGTGGCGCTGATCGACGGCTTGCAGCAGGCGGCCACGGCCGCCGGGGTGACGCTCGGCCGTCTGGCGGCAGGATTTCTCGCGATGCTCGTGACGTACGCCACCTGCGGCCTGCTGGCGGCCGTGAGCCTCGCCGCCCTGCCGGCCCTGCGGCCCACGCAGCCGCGAGACTGGACCGCCGCCGCCCGCTACGCCTGCACGTGGCTGCTCGGCATGGCGGGCCTGTACACCTGCTTCGGCCTGGTCGGCGTCGTGTTCGGCAACATCCTGCAGTCGACCCGGGGGATGATCTCGATCGCGATCGGCGCGACCCTCGCGCACGCCGGCTGGCATGCCATCGAGACGCGGGTCGACCGGCAGACGCTCGTCCGACGCCTCGTCGCGGCGGCCCTGATGACGGCAGCCATCGCCCTGTACGTGCTCGACCTGTCGTGAGCCGCCCGCCGAGGCCCTGCGGTAGACTTTCTGCCATGACGCGTCGCGCGGGCGGACTTCTGATCGCGGTGGTGGCGACCTTGGCCGGCGCGGCCGAACCCGACGCCATCGCGCGCCGGCTGCCGCCGCCCGGTGTGGCCGTCGCCGACCTCGTGGCGAACCTCGCCCCGGCCGCCCGCGAGGCCTGGGCCGCGGTGCCCGCACGGCTCGCCGATCTGCGGCGCCGGGTGGACACCCACACGTTCGCCACCGACGCCGACCGCGCCGACGTCGAGGTGCTGCTCGACGCGGTCCAGCAGGCCATCGCGGGGGGTGAATGGTGGCAGCCCGCGGACCTCGGGCACGCCGCCTGGGCAGTCGACGAGGCGGCGCGTCGGCTCGACGCGCTTGCCCGAAGCACACGACCGTGGCGGACGGCCACCGGCCTGTCGGTGCATGGCTTCCGCTCGGCGCTCGACGGCGCGGTCCAGCCCTACGGCCTGTGGGTGCCCGAAGGCCTCGAACCCGCGCGGCCCGCGCCGCTCTGGATCTGGCTCCACGGCCGCGGCGAGAAGGAGACCACGCTGCACTTTCTCCACCAGCGGGCGCACAAGCAAGCTGAGTTCCGCCCTGACGACGCGATCGTACTGCTGCCGTTCGGCCGCTACTGCAACGGCTGGAAGGGGCCGGGACTGGTCGACGTGTTCGAGGCCCGCGCCGCGGTCGGCAGCCTGCGGGCAATCGATGCCGACCGCGTGGTGCTGGCGGGCTTTTCGATGGGTGGGGCCGGGGCGTGGCAGATCGGGAGCCGCCGCGTAGGCGAGTTCTGCGCGGTCCACGGCGGCGCCGGCTTCGTCGACACGCTCCGCTACACCGGCGTCGATCCGGCAACGCTGCCCTGGTACGAGGTGCGGCTCTGGACGACCACCGACGTGCCGCCCGTGGCCCGCAACCTCCTCAACGTGCCGGCGATCGCCTACTCGGGCGAGGTCGACAAGCAGCGGGCGGCCAGCGAGATCATGGTGGAAACGCTGGCCGCCGAGGGCCGCACGCTGCCCCACGTGATCGGCCAGGGCATGCCGCACAAGTACGACGACCCCTCGCGGCTGGAGATCACCGCGTTTCTCGGCCGGGCCGTCGCGGCGGGGCGGCCGCGGCAACCGGCCACCGTCCATCTTGCGGTCACCACGCTGGCCGACGCGCGGGTCCGCTGGCTCGAAGCGCTCGGCCTCGGCGAGCACTTCCGACCGGCCCGCATCGACGCCACGCGGGGATCCCGAGACGGCGAGGGCGTCGTCACCGTAACCACCGCCAATGTGACCGCCCTGGCGATCCACGAGGCCGCGGGCGTGCGCACCCTGCGGATCGATGGCGTCGATCTCGACGTGCCCGACGCCGCCGAGCCGTTGGTCGCAGCCCGCGCGGACCTCCGCCCCGACGGCGACTGGCGGCTCGTGGCGGCCGCCGACCTGCCGCCGCTGCGGAAGCGGCCCGGGCTCACGGGGCCGATCGACGATGCCTTCACGTCACCGTTCGTGGTCGTGCCGCCGGAGCGGGCGGGTGTCTCGCCCGAGATCGACGCCTTCGCGCGACGGGAGTTCGAGCAGTTCCGCCGCCGGTGGCGGGAGCTGTTTCGCGGCACGCTGCCCGTCGTCGCCGCCGCCGACGTCACGGCCGACCTGCTCCGCGACAAGAACATCGTGCTGTTCGGCGATCCCGCGTCGAACCCGCTCATCGCCCGTATGCTGGCGGACCTGCCGTTCAGTTGGACGACGACCGAGCTCTCGATCGGTGGGCAGACCTTTGCCGCTTCGAGCCATGTGCCCGTGATGGCCTTTCCGAACCCGCTCGCGCCGCCGACCGCGGGCTCCCCAGGCCGCTACGTCGTGCTCAACTCCGGCGTCACGTTCCGCGACGAGGCCGACGCGTCGAACGCCTGGCAGAACCCGAAGCTCCCCGACTGGGCGGTCGTGGAGCCGCGGGTGGCGGGGGGCGGCCGCCATCCGGGCGGAGTCGTCGCGGCGGGGTTCTGCGACGAGTGGTGGCGGATCGCGCCGGCGGAGCGGATGCCATGATCGCTGCGTGCCCGCCCGGCCTGACGGCGCTCGCGGTGTGCCTGATCGCGGCCCTCACCACCGCGGCTCACGCCGACGACGTCCCCGCGCTGTTCCGGGCGTCGTGTGGCGGCTGTCACTTCGACGGCGCTGCGGAGGGAGCCCTCGACCTCGGCGGCCTGCTCGAGCGGATCGATGCCCCTGGGGCGGCGGCCACCGGCCCGGACCACGCGGCCTGGATGGCGGTGCTCCGCAATCTCCGCGTTGAGACGATGCCCCCTGCCGACGAGCCCCGGCCCACGGCCGAGGAGCGGCACCGGATGATCCGGTTCGTCGAGCGCGACGCCTTCGGCATCGACCCGTCCCGGCCGGATCCCGGCCACGTGGTGCTCCGCCGCCTCAACCGCTCCGAGTATGGCCACACGATCCGCGACCTCACCGGGCTCGATCTCGACCCTGCCGACGAACTGCCGACCGACGACTCCGGGTATGGATTCGACACCATCGGCGAGGTGCTCACGATGTCGCCGCTGCTCGTCGAGAAGGTTCTCGCGGTCGCCACCCGCGTCGGCGAGGCCGTGGCCGACGAGGCCGTGGCCTTGGATGGCCGCTACCCCGAGCAGGTCCGGCGCGTGTTTCCACTGGGGCCGGAGCCGGACGACGCGGCCGGGCGACACCAGCACCTCCGCGAGACCCTCGCGCGGCTGGGCGAGCGGGCCTTTCGGCGGCCGCTCGACGACGCCACGCTCGACCGGCTCGTGGCGATCGCCGCCGAGACGATCGCATCGCCGGGAGGCACGTTCGAACGCGGCGTCGCGGCGGCCCTGACGGCGGTGCTGGCCTCGCCGCGGTTCCTGTTCCGGGTGGAGCAGCCCGCGGCGGGTCCGACCACCGACAGCGCCGTGCCGCTCGACGACTTCTCGCTCGCAACGCGGCTCTCCTTCCTCCTGTGGAGCTCGCTGCCCGACGACGAGCTCTTCGAGGTCGCCCGCGCCGGCGACCTCCACGACCGGCTCGGCGAACAGGTCGATCGGCTGATCGCCGACCCTCGGGCCGAGCGGTTCGTCGCCGACTTCGTCGGCCAGTGGCTGCAGACGCGCGACGTCGAGACCGTGGCCTTCGACACGCAGGAGATTCTCCGCAGCCGAGATCGCTTCATGGCCGATCGCATCTTCAGTCCGCGAGTCCGGGCCGCGATGCGGCAGGAGACGGAGCTGGTGGTGGCCCGTCTGCTGCGGGACGACCGGCCCGCCACCGACCTGCTCGTGGCACGGGAGACCTTCCTCAACTCGCGGCTCGCCCGGTTCTACGGCATCCCGGGGGTGGAGGGTCCCGAGATGCGGCTGGTGTCGCTCGCCCCGGGAAGCCACCGCGGCGGGATCCTCACCCACGCGAGTTTTCTGGCCGTGACGTCGAACCCCACCCGCACCTCGCCAGTGAAGCGGGGCCTGTTCATTCTCGAAAACCTGCTCGGCACACCGGCCCCACCGCCGCCGCCGGGCGTGCCGCCGCTGGAGGCGGCTGCCGCGGGGTCGGACCGTCGCCCGAGCATGCGGGAGCTGATGGAGCTTCATCGCCGCGATGCCCTCTGCGCCTCGTGCCATGAGCGGATGGATCCGCTGGGCCTTGCCCTCGAGGGCTACAACGCGCTCGGGCAGTGGCGGGCCGAAGATGCCGACGGCCTCGACACGTCGGGGCGGCTGGTCACCGGCGAGACCTTTACCGACGCGCGGGAACTCGCCGAGGTGATCGCCGGCCCCAGGCGGCGGGATTTCCACCGCTGCCTCGCGGAAAAGCTGCTCACCTACGCGCTCGGCCGGGGTCTCGAATACTTCGATGGTCCTGCGGTCGATACAATCGTGGAAGAGATGGAGCGGGATGGTGGCGGCCTGCGGGCGCTCATGCAGGCCGTCTGCCGGAGCGTCCCGTTCCGGATGATGCGCCCTCCCGATCCGGCGGAGAACCCACCATGACCAGCCACGGCACGCCCCAGAGCTTCCCGCCCCATCGGCCGCTCTCCAGGCGTGGTTTCCTCGCGGGCACGGCCCTGCGTGGACTCGGCACGGCCGTCGCCCTGCCGGCGCTCGGCTCACTGCAGGTGGCCGGGGCGGCGACCACCGACGCGCCTCCCGTGCGGATGGCCTTCGTGTACGTGCCCAACGGCGTGAACGTCGACCGCTGGCGGAGCGCGGGCGAGGGCCGCGACTACACGCTCGGGCCTACGCTCGAACCGCTCGCCGCACTTCGCGACCAGTTCCAGGTGATCGGCGGCCTCGCGCATCGCAACGGCACGGCGGGCCCGGACGGCGCCGGCGACCACGCCCGGGCCACCGCCACGATTCTCACCGGCGCCCGGCCCCGCAAGACGGCTGGCGCCAACATCCGGGCCGGTATCTCGGTCGATCAGGTCGCCGCGCAGCGGATCGGCCGCGCCACGCGGCTGCCGTCGCTGGAGCTCTCCTGCGACGCCGACCGCAGGAGCGGCGCCTGCGATTCCGGCTACGCGTGCGCCTACTCCTACAACATGTCGTGGCGGAGCGCGAGCCAGCCCGCCACGGCCGAGTCGAACCCGCGGCTCGTGTTCGAACGGCTCTTCGGAGCCGGCCGCGGGGAGGAGCGGGCGCGGAGCCTCGCCGCCCGCCGCGAAGGGCGGCGGTCGATCCTCGACTTCGTGGCCGAGGAGGCGCGGGGCCTCGCGGCCGGGCTCGACGCGGCCGATCGCCGCAAGCTCGACGAGTATCTGACGGGCATCCGCGAGGTCGAGGCGCAGCTCGACCGGTTCGATGCCCTGCCGGTTCCGCGGGTCCCGGACCTCGACTTCGCCGATGGGCCGCCGCCGAGCTACGGCGAGCACATGCGACTGATGGCCGACATGCTCACGCTCGCCTTTCGCACCGATTCCACGCGGGTGGCCACGCTGATGTTCGCGCACGACGGCAGCAACCGCACGTTTCCCGAAATCGGCGTGGGCGACGGTCATCACTCGATCTCGCACCACCAAAACGACCCCGACAAGCTCGAGAAGATCGCGGCGATCGACCGCTTCTACACGGAGCAGTTCGCCCATCTGCTACGCCGGCTCGCGGAGGCCAAAGAGGCCGACGGCCGATCGGTGCTCGACCACTCGATGATCGTCTACACAAGTGGCCTGTCCGACGGCAATCGCCACAGCCACTCCGACCTGCCGGTGATTCTCGCCGGCGGCGCGGGCGGGCGGCTCGCGACTGGCCGCCACCTGCGGCTTGGGGGCGAGCGGCCGATGTCGGACCTCTTCGTGACGATGCTCGACCTCGTGGGCGCGGCGACCGACCGCTTCGGTGACTCGCAGGGCAGGCTCGACGAGATCCGTGCCTGACGCGGCCGCGCGGCTGCGTTCGCGGCTCCCTGAGACCTGCTCACGCGA
>CAXNJC010000047.1:0-7751 GCA_964202525.1 Pirellulales bacterium | reverse complement strand
GTGACGCTTCCGGGCAGCCGTGCGAGCGTTGCCCCCAAGAAGCCGCAATCGCGTAAGCGATGCGGGCCGCGCCTCGCGTGACCGCGCCGGCGGCTCATTTCGCCGGCTTCACCGCATCGAGCGTGATCGCCGCCGAGTTGATGCAGTAGCGCAGGCCGGTCGGCGGCGGACCGTCGTTGAACACGTGCCCGAGGTGCGCCCCGCAGCGGCGGCAGGTGACCTCCGTCCGCACCATGAAGTGCGACCGGTCGTCGTGCTCGGCGATCGCCGTCCCCTTCACGCCGTCGATCGGAGCCGAGAAGCTCGGCCAGCCGCAGCCGCTGTGAAACTTCTCACCCGACGCGAACAACGGCTCCCCACAGCACACGCAGCGGTAGGTGCCGGGCGTCTCGGTGTCGGTGTACTTGCCGGTGAAGGCGCGCTCCGTCGCCTTCTTCCGGGTGATCTCGTACTGCAGCGGCGTGAGCCGCTTCCGCCAGTCGGCCTCCGTCTGCGGGAGCTGGTCGTCGGGCACCCGGCCCGCGAGGGCCGGGTTGTCGGCGGGCGTGTCTTCGGCGGGGAATTGTTCGGTCATCGCGGCAGGATCCTTGGGGGGCTTCGCGGGGGGTGGGGCGGCGTGGGCCGCAGGGAACCAGGCTGCGAGCCACCCCGCAACCAGCGAACACGCAATCAGGCGATTCATCGGACGCCTCCCAGTGGCTTCGCGGCGGTCACCGCGACGGTGGGCGGGTGTCGGGCTTCGTCTGCGGAACGTACGGGTGGTTCCGCTTTCGGAGCACCTCCGCCTTCACGATTGTATCCGGCTGGACGCCGGCGACAGGCCGCCCCTGGTCGTCAGTCGTGCGCATGATCTTCGGCAGCACGTCGAAGCCCTCGATCACCCGGCCGAACACGGTGTGCTTGCCGTCGAGGTGGTCGGTCGGCCGAAACGTCAGGAAGAACTGCGACCCGCCGGTGTCGCGGCCGGCGTGGGCCATCGAGAGCGTGCCGCGGAAGTGCTGCCGCGCGTCGGGGGCATCGACCTCGCAGGCGATCGTGTAGCCGGGGCCGCCGGTGCCGGTGCCGGTGGGATCGCCGCCCTGGGCCATGAATCCCCCGATCACCCGGTGAAAGGGGGTGCCGTTGTAAAAGCCCTTCTCCACGAGGCTGATGAAGTTGGCGACGCTGTTGGGGGCCTCGTTCTCAAAGAGCTCCACCACCAGGTCACCGACGCTGGTGGAGATCCGCACGCGGGGCAGGTCGTCGGCCGCCGCCTCGGCCTGCCGCTTCGCCATCTCCTCCTCGACCTTCGGCCGTTCGCGGTCGATGGCCGCGGCCGCCTTTTGGATCTGGGCCTGCGGGGCCCCGGCCTTGCCGGCCTTGGCGAGCCACTCGGCCGCCTCGTCAGGGCGGGAGAGCGCCATGGCCGCCTGGGCCGCCATCAGGAGCGTCTCCATACCCGCCACGCCGGCGGCATCGAGCTTCGCGGCCTTCTCGAGCGCCACCTCGGGGGCGTCGGCCTTCACGGCCCCGCTCACCGACTCCCCACTGATCGCCCGCGCCTCCGCCGCGCTGGGATCCACGATCGCCAGCGCCAGGGCCGCGTTCTCCAGGCGGATGCCCGCCGCGGCCGCCCGCGGGGCCAGGTCGCCATAAGTCGCCTCGATCGCCGGCTTGTCGGCATCGGGCAGGTGATACTGCGCCTGCAGCGCGCTGAGCTCGGCGAACAGTTTCCGCATCTCCGCGGAGGCCGCGTCGAACTCCGTCCGGGCCGCCGCTTTGTCGGCCGCCGGCTGGGCGGCAGGCAGCTGCCCCGCCTGAACGAGCACCATCGCCGCCGTCAGCCAGCACCGCACATCCATGCGAATCGACCTCCGTGGTGGAGGCGGTACCATACCATTCCCGACCATTCCCGGCCGCCCGGGAGGAGAACCCCGCCAGCATGCCCCGCCCCGCGCGACCCTCGAAGCGGCCCGCGTCCGCCGCCCCGACCGACGCCGAGGCCGCGTCGTCGCCGCGGATCATCGGCGGCGAGTTGCGGGGCCGTCGGCTGCCGCACCTGCCAGGCGGCGGCACGCGGCCGATGAAGGACCGCGTCCGGGAGTCGCTCTTCGACCTCGTCGGCACCGCGGTTCGCGGCACGCTCGCGCTCGACCTCTTCGCCGGCACCGGCGCCCTGGGCTTCGAGGCGCTCAGCCGCGGCGCGGCGCGGTGCGTGTTCGCCGAGCGGCACTTCCCCACCGCCGACCTGCTGCGGCGATCCGCCCGCGAGCTCGGCGTGGCCGACCGCTGCGAGGTCCGGCCGGGCGACGTGCTCCTCTGGCCGCGGCGGTTCCCCCCGCTGCCGACCGACGCGCCGTGGCTCGTGTTCGTGTCGCCGCCGTGGGCGATGTTTGCGGCGACCGATCCCCGCCATGCCGAGCTGCTCGCCCTCGTGACGGCCGTGCGCGCGGCGGCCCCCGCCGGCAGCACGCTCGTGGTCGAGGCCGACGCCGCCTTCGACGCCGCCACGCTCCCGGACGCGGCCGCCTGGGAGTCGCGGGCGATCCCGCCGGCCGTGCTGCACCTGCTTCATCCGGACCCCACCGCCGGCCCGCGGTGACCGGCCGCCCGACCCGCGGTGGTTTCGAATCGGCGGCCGTCTGGTATCTTGCGGCGGCGGGGGGGCGATCGCGCTCCCGCGATGCCAAACCGGCCAGCCGCTGCCTGCCCGTCGATGCCCATGGATGTCGTGAACCAGCAGGACGCCGTTCCGTTCACCACGGTGGACGGGTCGACGATCCGCGAGCTCCTCGCCTACCGCAACTCGTCGATTCGCAACCAGAGCCTCGCGGAGGCGCGGCTGGCGGTGGGGTGCGCCACGATCCCCCACCACCACGCCGTGACCGAGGAGATCTACTACATCCTCTCCGGGTCGGCCGAGATGACGCTCGGGAGCGAGTCGCGGCCGGTGCGGCCCGGCGACGCGATCGCCATCCCGCCGGGCGTGCGGCACACGATCCGCAACACCGGCACCGCCGAGCTCGTGTTCCTCTGCACCTGCGCCCCGGGCTACGAACACTCCGACACCTTCCTCGAAGCCCCTGCCGCCTCGACCTGACGGCCCCGCCGCCCCTTTCCCGCCCCTCCATGGCCGACGCACTCTCCAAGCTCCTGGTCGCCGAAGGCATCGTCTCAGCCGAGCAGCTCGCGGAGGCCACGCGCGTGGCCGGCTCCGCGGGCCGCAAGGTCCACGAGGAGCTGGTGCGGCTCGGCTACGCGCCCGCCGAGAAGGTGATGAAGGCGATGGC
Source organism: Pirellulales bacterium (assembly GCA_964202525.1). GTDB lineage: Bacteria > Planctomycetota > Planctomycetia > Pirellulales > UBA1268 > QWPN01. Next base: position 4,482 of record CAXNJC010000047.1, on the reverse strand, counting down.
GAAGGTGCATCGCCTCAAGTTCGTCAGCCTGTCCGACATCTCGGTGGCCGAGGAGGTGGTGCAGCTCCTGCCCGAGAGCGTGGCCCGCGAGAACACGATCTTTCCGCTCTCGGAGTCGGGCGGGGCGCTGCGGATCGCCACCTGCGATCCGACCGACATGGATGCCCAGGAGAAGCTCCGCTTCATCCTCAACCGCGACATCGAGATGGCGCTGGCCGTCCGCGAGCAGATCGTGGAGGCGATCAACCGGCACTACGGTCTCTCCGACGGCGAGAGCGCCGACTCGATGCTGCAGGAGTTCACCGACACCGCCATCGACTTCACCGAGACGGCCGTCGAGCAGCAGGCCGGGGCGGCCCAGGAAGACAACTCCGACGCCCCGGTGGTGAAGCTCGTCAATCTGATCATCACCGAAGCGGTGCAGCTGCGGGCCAGCGACATCCACATCGAGCCCTTCGAGGACCGGATCCGGATCCGCTACCGCATCGACGGCCGGCTCAGCGAGCGCGACAACCCGCCCCGCCGGCTCCTCGGGGCGATCCTGTCCCGCATCAAGATCCTCTCCAAGCTCGACATCGCCGAGCGGCGCCGCCCGCAGGACGGCCGCATCAAGCTCACCGCCGACGGCAAGGACTACGACCTCCGCGTGTCGGTGCTGCCCACCAACCACGGCCAGTCGGTCGTGATGCGGATCCTCGACAAGGACAACATCCGCGTCGGCATTCGGCAGCTGGGGCTCTCGGAGGGCGACTTCCGGCAGTTCAAGAACCTGATCCGCCGTCCCAACGGCATCATCCTCGTCACGGGGCCGACCGGGTCGGGCAAGACGACCACCCTCTACGCATCGCTCAACGAGCTCAACCGCCCCGACACCAAGATCATCACCGCCGAGGATCCGGTCGAGTATTACCTCGCCGGAATCAACCAGGTGGAGATCAAGCACCAGATCGGGCTCGACTTCGCCCGGGTGATCCGGGCCATGCTCCGCCAGGCCCCCAACGTGATCCTCGTGGGCGAGATGCGCGACACCGAGACGGCCCAGATGGGCATCCAGGCGTCGCTCACGGGCCACCTCGTGTTCAGCACGCTCCACACCAACGACGCCCCGGGCGCCATCACCCGGATGATCGACATGGGCGTGCCGGCCTACCTCGTCGCCTCCAGCGTGATCGCGGTGCTCGCGCAGCGGCTCGTGCGGGTGAACTGCCCGAAGTGCAAGCAGCCCCACCAGCCGCTCGACACCGAGCTCGAGGCGGCCGGCATCACCCCGGAGATGATGCAGGGGGCCACCTTCATGAAGGGCCGCGGCTGCTCCCACTGCCAGAAGAAGGGCTACAAGGGGCGGCTGGGGATCTTCGAGCTGATGGTGATGACCAACAAGATCCGCGAGCTCGCCTTCCAGGGGGCGGCCACCCAGGACATTCGCCGGGCGGCCGTGAGCCAGGGGATGAAGGTGATGTTCGACGACGGCATCCAGAAGGCCCTCCGCGGGATCACCACGCTCGACGAGGTGTTTCGCGTGGCCAAGAAGGTGGAGTAGCGGCGGGCGGCCCGGCTGTCGGACGGCCGCGGGGCGGTCAATCGCCCAAATTGCAGCCGCCGGCGGGACTTTCCCGCGGATCGAGCGCATAATGCTGGTGTGGCGGCGGGAGTCAGGGCCCATGTCCGCCGCTCCATGAGCGAACCGTGAGCAGCCGTGCTCCTCGCCGCGCGTTCCGGAATCACGACGGCCGCCCTCGTTCGAGAGCCGCGGCGGCCGCGCCGGCTCGTCGGCAACTGTTCGCAGGCGTGTTTTCCAGGCACAATAGAGGTGCCTCCGGGAGGATCTCCGGCGGCGGGTTTCGGCCCAGGTTCCGTGCGTCGCCAGGTTGCTTTGTTGTTCGCCAGGGGGTCGCTTTCATGACCGTAACGGCAGGTTCGTCGGCGCATGCGCTGCAACTCGAAAAAGTGCTCAAGCTCGCGCTGGAGAATGCCGCGACAGAGGTGCGGCTCGTGGCCGGCGGCCCCCCCAGGCTCCTGATCAACGAGCAGTGGAAGCCTCTGGGCAAGGCATCCCTGACCGACGACGACGTGCTCGCCTACATGACGGCGGTGATGCCGGCGGGCGGGCGGCCGTCAGGATTCACGTTCAGCAATGCCGCCGGCACGTTCGCGGGGGCGATGGTCGAGCAGAACGGTGGCCGCGTGCTGCGGCTCCAGCCGACAACGGCCGAAGCCGGGGCCGCCCCCCCGGCCGCGGCCCCGGCGGCGGATAGCCCCCTGGAACTCGATATCGCCTCCGACCACGCGCCCCAGGAGGCCGCGAGTGAGGGCTCCGCCGACGTCTACGCGATGCCCACGGCGGCCGTCGGCACGGTGCAGATCGACAAACTGCTCACCGCGGCCGTGAAGAACGGCGTGAGCGACATCCACATCACCAGCGGCCTGCCCCCCGTGTTCCGCATCGACGGCCACATGAAGCCGCAGGCCACGAAGGTGCTCACTCCCGACGACACCAACGGCCTCATGAAGGCGATCACCCCGGAGCGGTGCCAGGCCGAGCTCGCCGAAAAGGGGGGCACCGACTTCGGCTTCGCGTTCAAGGATCTGGCCCGGTTCCGCGTGAGCGTGTTCAAGCAGCGGGGCAGCGTGGCGATGGTGCTCCGCCAGATCCCCAACAAGCTGCTCACCCCTGAGCAGCTCGGCGTGCCCGAGGTGGCCAAGAAGCTCGCCACCCGGCCCCGTGGCCTGTTCCTCGTGACCGGTCCCACCGGCTCCGGCAAGAGTACCACGCTGGCGGCCTTGATCGACTACATCAACCGGAACTTCGACCACCACATCATCACGATCGAAGACCCGATCGAGTTCTACCACTACTCCCAGAAGAGCACGGTGAACCAGCGGGAGATCGGCACCGACGTGTCGAGCTTCTCCGAGGCCCTCCGTCGCGCCCTGCGGCAAGATCCCGACGTGATCCTCGTGGGCGAGCTTCGCGACCTGGAGACGATCGAGGCGGCGATCTCGGCCGCGGAGACGGGGCACGTGGTGTTCGGCACGCTCCACACCACCGGCGCCCAGGGCACGGTGAACCGCATCATCGACGCCTTCCCCACCAACCAGCAGGAGCAGGTGCGCACCCAGCTCTCCACGGCGATCCTCGGCGTGATCTCGCAGGCGCTGTTGCCGAAGATTGGCGGCGGCCGCTGCGCCGCCTACGAGGTGCTCGTGGTCACGCCGGCGATCGGCAACCTGATCCGCGAGAACAAGACCTTCCGCATCAACTCGGCGATCCAGACGGGCGCCAAGCTCGGCATGAAGCTGCTCGACGACGACCTCTTCCGCCTCTGGAACGAGCGGAAGGTGAAGGAGGAAGACGTGCTGGCCAAGGCCCAGAACCTCGACGAACTCGCCAAGCGGATCAACAACGCCAAGCAGGGCATCTTCGACGACGAGGAAACCGACGCCCGCAGGGCCGGCAAGGACCTCGACAAGTAGGACACCCCCCATGGCCCTCAAACGCATCGGACAGATCCTGATCGATCTCGGCCTGATCGACGACACGCAGCTCGAGACGATGCGCGAGGAGCAGGCCTCGCGCGGCGGCGAGCTGCTCGGCAAGGTCGGCGTGGCCCTCGGCTTCTACACCGACGAGCAGCTCGGCGAGGCCCTCGCCGAGCAGTGGGGCACGACGTTCGTCACGCTCTACGACCGCCAGATCCCGTCCGACGTGGTGCACCTGATCAGCGAGCCGATGGCGCAGCTCTACCGCGTGGTGCCGCTCGAGCTCTCGGGCAGCCGGCTTACGGTGGCCTCCGCCGACCCGCAGAAGATTCAGGTGGCCGACGAGCTCCGCACGCTCCTCGGCTACGACATCCACATCTGTGTGGCCACCGAGGCCGAGATCACGAAGTCGATCGAGAAGCTCTACGCCGGCGACAGCGACAGCGTGGAGTCGCTCGTCGAGGATCTCGAGGCCGACGATGAGCTCGCCGCGGCGGCCGCCGCCGCCGGCAAGGAGGGGGTCACCGACCTGACGAGCGTGGAGGCGCTCGCCGAGAGCGCCCCGGTGCGGAAGCTGCTCAACATGGTTCTCCTGCTGGCGATCCGCGACGGCGCCAGCGACATCCACTTCGAGCCCTTCGAGACGGAGTTTCGCATCCGCCTCAAGGCCGACGGCGTGCTCCAGGAGATGGTGCCGCCTCCCAAGCATCTCGCCTTCGCGATCACCACCCGCATCAAGGTGATGGCCAACCTCGACATCGCCGAGCGACGGCTGCCGCAGGACGGCCGCATCGAGCTCACGGTGGGCGGCCACCCGGTCGACCTCCGCGTGAGCGTGCTGCCCACGCTGTTCGGCGAGAGCGTGGTGATGCGGGTGCTCGACCGCGGCGTGGTGTCGTTGAACCTCGAGAAGATCGGGATGGAGCCATCGATGCTCCGGAAGTTCCGCGAGGTGATCAAGCGGCCCAACGGCATCGTGCTGGTCACCGGCCCCACCGGCTC
>CAXNJC010000046.1:0-7878 GCA_964202525.1 Pirellulales bacterium | reverse complement strand
ACGGACGGGCTCCATCCTCCCTGCGGTGCTCCTCCACGCCCTGTTCAACGCGGTCGGCGTGTTCCTGATGCTCGCTCGCCCCCTCCCGGTTCCCGGGCCAGCCGGCTGACCCTGCCGCCCGGGAGAGCCGGGATTCAACCCGACGCCGCGGCAAACCGATCTGGCCCGCAGGCCCGAGGTTCGCGACACTTCGGGCCCCGGTCTCGCCGACGTCCGCCCGGAACCCCGCGCCCGTGCGCTCCCGATCGCTCGCCACCCGCTGCCTGGATCGCCTCGTCTACGCCGCTGTCCGCGTGGCCATCTGCGTGGTGCAGTCGCTGCCGCGCGATGTCTGCGAGCGGTGGGCCCGCGGGCTCTCGGGGCTCCTGGCGAACCGGCTGCGGATCCGCCGCGCGGTCGTCCGGGAGAACCTGCACACCGCCTTTCCCGCGATGGATGCGGAGGAGCGACGGCGGACCGCCCAGCGGATGTGGGAGCACCTGCTGCTGATGGTCGTCGAGATCGCCCACGCCAATCGCGTGATCCACAAGACGACCTGGCGGAAGCACCTGCGGATCCACGACATGGAGCGGCTGCTCCGCCACCTCTGGCTCGATCGTCCGAAGGTGGTGCTCTCCGGTCACTACGGCAACTTCGAGCTCGCGGCCTATCTGTTCGGCCTGTTCGGTGTGCGGATCTTCTCCGTGGCCCGCGAACTCGACAACCCGTCGCTCGACCGCTTCGTGACCGAGTTTCGCGAGTCGCGGGGGCAGCGCATCCTGCCCAAGAAGGGGAGCGCTCCCGACGTCGCGCAGGTGCTCGACGAGAACGGCGCGATCGGCCTGCTCGGCGACCAGGCGGCCGGACCGAAGGGCTGCTGGGTGGAGTTCTTCGGGCGGCCGGCGAGCGTGCACAAGGCGATCGGGGTGTTCGCGCTTTCGGCATCGGCGCCCGTGCTGGTCTGCTCGGCCACGCGGCGGCGCGGGCTGTTCGACTACGATCTCCGGCTCGAGGGTGTCGCCGATCCCGCCGCCGGCGGCGACGAGACGCAGACCCTCACGGCCCTGTCGCAGTGGTACACCGCGCTGCTGGAGGTGGCGATCCGGCGGGAGCCGGCGCAGTACTGGTGGGTGCATCGGCGATGGCGGGGATCGCCGCGAAAGGCTAAAAAGGCGAAGTCCCGCCCGGCCGCCTAACGGCGCCGACGAGGCCTCCAGGTCTCGCCGCCGACGCCGGGCGCCCGCCCGAGTGAGCCGCTGCCATGCCCGATTGGATCCCGGTCGCCTCCGCCGCGGACTGTCCGCCCGGCAGCAGCATCGAGCGGGTGGCCGGGGGGCGGATGGTGGCGATCGCGAACGTCGACGGCACGCTGCATGCCATCGACGGCCTCTGCCCGCACCAGGGCGGTCCGCTCGGCACCGGTGAGCTCTGCGGCACGACGCTCACCTGCCCATGGCACGGGTGGCAGTTCGACGTGACCACCGGCCGGCATCGCGTCTCGGCGACCGTCCGTCAGGCCGTGCACGAGGTCCGGGAGCGGGCCGGCACGATCGAGGTGCGGCTCGCCGCCGGCGGCGAAGCGGCTAGGGGCCGGCCGGCATGATCGAGTACCGCAGCTTTCGGAACGACGATCCACCCCGCCTCGCCGACGTCTGGCGGGCCGCCGATCTCGGGCCCGCCGGGTTCCAGCCGATGACCGCGGCGTGGCTCGAGTCGTGCGTGTTCTCCAAGCCCTACTTCGACCGCGAGGGGCTCGTGGTGGCCCTCGACGGCGAGCGGATGCTCGGCTTCGCGCACGCCGGGTTCGGCCCGAATCCCGAGCATACGGCGATCTCGACGATCACCGGCACGACCATGCTCGTGGTGGTGGTGCCGCATGATCACCAGGAGGAGATCGGGGCGGCGCTGCTGGCACGGTGCGAGGAGTATCTCTTCCGCCGCGGTGCCGCGACCATCATGGGGGGCGGAACGCCAGCGCTCGGGGGCTTCTACCTCGGACTGTATGGGGGGGCCAGCTTGCCGGGCATCCTCGACTCCTCGCCGCTGATGCAGGGTGTGTTTCGCAGGGCCGGCTATCTGGAGGCCGATCGGATCGCCGTGATGCGGCGGCCGCTCGCAGGATTCCGGCCCCCGGTGGGCCGCGTCCAGCTCGCCATCCGTCGGTCCACACAGATGCGGGTGATCGACGAGCCGGCCCGCCGTGACTGGTGGGAGGCTGCCACCACCACGGGCATCTCGCTCCGCCGCTACGAGCTCCGCGACGAGGCGGCCGCTCCGCTCGGGGCGGCGACCTTCTGGGATGTCGAACCCCTGGCCACGTCGTGGGGCTTCGCGGCCGCCGGCCTGTTCGGCGTGACCGTGGAGGGGCCGAGGCGGAGGCAGGGGCTCGCGAGCCACCTGATCGCCGAGGCCCTGCACGACCTCGCCCAGGAAGGCGTGGCCCTGTGCGAGACGCACGTCTCGGAGGCCAACGAGGCGGCGATCAAGCTGTTCTTCAAGCTGGGCTTCGAGGCCACCGCGCACGGCACGCTGTTTCGCAAGCCGTGACGTGCCGGGGGATCCCGCGCAGCGCGAGCGGGCCCGCATCGCTCACGCGATTGCGGCTTCCAGGAAGCGTCACCGCGTGAGCGGTACGGCTGCACCATGCGGGGCACCGTTTTGGCCCCACGCGCTGATGCCACTGCGGCTTCCAGGAAGCGTCACCGCGTGAGCGGTACGGCTGCCGACTCAGTGGCCGGCCGGCAGGGCCGCCGCCGTGGCCACGTGTTGCTTGAGATCCTCGGCGGCATCGCCGCCGCCGGGCAACTGGTGGCGAATCCGCAATGAAAGGGGCGGCGTGGCCGGATCGCGACGGACGTCGGCGAGGTAATCCTGCAGGAGCGCCCGCCGCTCGGGCGTGGTGCGGAGCAGCCAGTGCACCCAGCACCAGGCCTCGGCGTAGTGATCCTGGGTGAGGTCGCCGGCGGCGAGGATCGCCTCGAGCCGCTCGACGTCGGGCCGCCACGTTCCTTCGAGCATCCGCCCGGCGAGATGGGCTGCATGGCCACGGTGCAGTCCGCGGTCGGTCCGCGGAGTCTCGAAGAACTCGGCGATCCCCTCGTCGAGCCACAGCGGCACGGCCGGCACCACGGCGTGCACGTAGCCGTGCGTCGTCTCGTGCCGCAGATCCTCGGCGATCCGATCCTGCCAGGCGGCGAAGACGGAGAGCGTGGTATCGGTCTCCACGAAGAACGCCCGCCGGGCCGGGAAACCCGGATAGCGGGCGGCGACGAACGCGTCGTACCGGTCCGGTGTCTCGAAGAGGTAGAGATGCACGGGCTCGTCGGACACGGGCAGGCCGAGTTCCTGGCTGACGTCGGTGCGGAGGCCGTCGAGTTCGCGCACCAGCCGGTGCTGGCCGGCGATCGGGAAGTCGGCGTGGATCACGAGCTGGCCCGCCGTCACCTCGGAGGCTCGGGGCAGCTCGGCATCACCCGTGAAGCCCAGCGATCCGACGAGAGGCTGCAGCGTCGCCGACGTCAGGCTCGAACGCAGCGCCGCGGGCGCGCATCCCACCGCCACCGCGAGAAGCGGTGCCGCGAGCGTCCACGGCGATCTGTACCTGAGCATGGCGGACGAATACGCCCCCGGCACCGGGGCGTCAATCGCAGCAGGCCGCGGAAACGCCGAGCAGCACGCCCGAGAGTGCTTCCATGGACACTGGCCGGCCCAGCACGGCGGCAGCTCCGGCATCGAGGGCCGCCCGCGTGACATTGGCCCGCGGGAATGACTCGAGCAGGACGACTGCGCGGGCTGGGCGGTGTGCAGTGAGCAGGGAAATCCAGGTGAGGTCCGGAGCCGTGATCGACGCCACGTCCCAGACCACCACCGCGGCAGCGTCGTCGAGCGGCGGCCTGCCGCGAAATCGGCCGCGGACGGTATGGCCGACCGCCGTCACCACCTCGGCGAGACCCTCGAGGTCAATCGCCCGGGAGGCGGCCACCGAAACGCCGCCGTCGGCAGGGCTGTCAGAATCACGCTCCGCCATGCGCGACGCGAAGTCGAGCAACCGCTCGTCGCGGCGGGCGGTGGTGGGTTGACCCAGGCTTCCGGGCAGTCCCCTGCGGCGGTCGTGCAGCCACCAGGCGAGCCGTCCGGAGAGTTCGTTCCAAGGGATCTCCTCGACTCCCGGCAGCACCGGCCCGCTGCGCCGCCGACCCTCCACGAGCGTCGTGGCGATCGAGACCATCGGTGCCAGCGGCCAGCGGCGGGACAGCGCGGCGCAGCCGCCGAGCGTCCACGACAGTGGGGTCGGCGATGCCAGCAGAATCACGGCGGGGCTCCGGTCGCGGAACGGGGGCATGCTCGATGAGAGCGCTTCCTCGAGCGTCGCGACGCGGTGCACCTCCGCCAGTCGCGTCGCGGCTGCCCAGGCGATGGAGAGTTCGTCGTGCTCGCGATCTCCCACCCAGAGCACGGCGGTGGACGGCTCGGCGAGATGGGCAGGCACCGACATGAACCCGACAGTAGCCCGCACGACCCGGCCGCGGCAAGTCGGGGTGTCTGGGGGGCTCCGCCCGGGCCCCCGGGCGTCGGCACGCCGAGACGACCTTGACCCGTTTTCACCCCTGTCGACAATCCGTCGCCGGCGTCGTCCATGGATGGACGTGCCGACGATCTTGGCGGGCCCGCCTCGGCGGCCCGTAACCTGGCAGGGAGGCCGGCGATGCGACACCTGAACGAGCGGCGGGGTGGGGCGAGGCGTGACGGCGATGGCATCCGCCTGTCGGCGGTGCTGCCGGAGGCGAGGTTCCTCGCCTGCGACGACGTGGTGGTGACGCGGTGCAGCGATGTGGCGGCCCGCTGTCGGCCCGGCGACGCGTTCGTCGCCAGGCTGACGCCCCGCGGCGACGGCCACGACGAGGTCGCGTTGGCGATCGCCCGCGGCGCGTCGGCGGTGGTGGCCGACCGGATGGTCGCGACCGACGGGCTCCCCCTGTGCCTCGTGCCCGACTCGTCCGCGGCCCACGCCCGGATCGCGCAGGCGCTTGCCGGAGAACCGTCCCGCGAACTCCGCCTGATCACGGTCGCGGGCACGAGCGGCAAGACGACCACGGCCTGGCTGGCTGCCGCGGTACTCGCCGAGGCGGGCCACCGCGTGGGCGTGCTCACCGACCTGGGATGCCTCGGCCCCGACGACACGGAGCCGTCCGTCGCCGACATCTCCGCGCCGACGGTGCTGGCTGGCTGGCTGGCCAGACTCGCCTCCGCGGGGTGTTCGCATGCGATTCTCGAGGCCTCGAGCCATGCGCTCGCGGCCCAGGCCCTGGCGGGCGTCCGTAGCGACACGGTGGTCGTGACCACTACTGCCGCGGCGCACCTCGACGCCCACGGCACCGCGGCCGCCTACCGTCAGATTCTCGCGCGTGCGGCCGCGACGCTCGACGACGGCGGCTGCCTCGTGTCGGGGGCGGGGCCCGCGGCCACGCGCCGGCTCGGCCGCGCCTGCCCGGAAGCGACCGTGATCCGCGCTGGACTCGACGCGGCCTGCGGGGTGCGAGCGGTCGCGGTCGAGCGGAGCCTCTCCGGGCGGACCTTCCTGCTCGCCGCTGGTGGCCAGATGGTGCCCGTAACCGCCGACACGCCCACGGTCGGCTTCGTGCGCGACGCGGCGCTGGCCGCAGCCATCGGGATGCGGCACGGCATGTCGCTGGAGCTGATCGCTCGCGGCATCGAGGCCGCCGGCAGCGTGCCCGGCCGCGTCGAGCGGATCGACCGGGGGCAGGATGCGGCCGTGTTCGTCGACTCGCCCTCGTCGATGCATGCTGTGGCCGCCACGCTCGCCAGCCTCCGCCGCCTGACGTCGGGTCGGCTCGTGGTGGTGGCGGAGCGGAAGGCCGCGCTCGCGCTGGCCGGCAGGGGCTTCGTCGGCCGCCTCGGCCGGTGGGCCGACGACGCGCTGGTGGTGCCGGCGGGCATCGCTGCCGACGACGCGGGATCGACCGACCTGGCCGCCTACGCCCGGCTCGATCGGCTGCTCGGCTCGCTGCACCGCGGCGACTGCGCCGTGGTGATCGGTTCCGCGGGGCCGCGGGGCGGATGCGGCCCACGGGGCGGGATGCTCGCGCTGGTGGTGGACGGCTGGCTGCAACTGGCACACCCGGCGGAGGCTCCCTTCGCCGGCCGCCGGGCCGCCTGACGGGAACGGCCCACCGGCATGGACGTTCGCGGCCTGCCTGAGGCACAATCTGCGACACTCCGCCGGTTTGGGTCCGAGGATTTGCCCCGATGAATGACAGCCCCCGTTCGACCGCCGCCGATGAGCCTCGGGCCGCCACGCCCTTCGACGACCTTGGCGTCGCCGTATCTGGTCGCGAGCCGCTGGCCCATCACACCTGGCTCGGCATCGGTGGTGCGGCGGAATGGTTCTGCGAGCCGGTCGACGAGGAGGCCCTCGGCCGGGTGCTGGGACGGTGTCGCGACCGCGGGATTCCGGTCCGCGTGATCGGCGGCGGTTCCAACGTGCTGGTTCCGGCCGGCGGCTATCCGGGCATGGTCGTCCGGCTCTCGGCGCCCGCGTTCTGCGGCATCGAGGTGCAGCGGCCGACCATCCGCGCCGGGGCGGGCGCGAAACTAGTGCACGTGGTCTCGGCCGCCGTGCAGGCCGGCCTCGGTGGCATCGAGATGCTCGTCGACGTGCCGGGTACCGTCGGGGGCGCCCTCGTCGGCAACGCCGGCGGCCACGGTGGCGACATCGGCGAACGGGTCCATGACGTGGCCGTGATGCTCCCCGACGGAACCGTCGAGACGCGGGACCGCTCACGGCTGGCGTTCGAGTCGCGCTGGAGCAACCTCGACGACTGCGTGATCATCGGCTGCCGCCTCGCGCTCGACGAGGAAGATGCGGCGCTGCTCACGAAGCGGATGCAGAAGCAGTGGATCGTGGGCCGGTCGGCCCAGCCGGTGGGCACGCGGACCGTGGCGATGATGTTCAAGGACCCCGTCGGCGGCAACGCCGAGACCCTCGTGGTGCAGGCCGGGGCCCGTGAACTCCGCGTGGGCGACGCGTCGATCTATCCGGCGCATGCCAACTACGTGATCGCCGGACCGCACTGCGGGAGCGACGACGTGCGCACGCTCGTGGAACTCGTTCGCTCCCGGGTGCGGGAGAAGCTCGGCGTGGAACTCACGCCGCAGATCGAGGTCTGGTAGGCCACTCGCCGCATGTCCGCCCCGCAGCGCCGCCGCGACCAGCCGCCTCCAGAGCCTCCGCCGAACGCGCTGGCGGCGTTTCTCGACGAGCATCGGGCGGGGCTGGGAACACTCGTTGTGCTGGCGGTGGCCGTGGGCCTCGGCTGGACGGCCTGGTCGCGGCTCGGCGACCGCGTTCGTGGAGCGGCCGACCTCGTGCTCGTGCCGGAGACGGTCGTGCTCGAGGGGGTCGCACCGTGGATCCGCGGGGACCTCAAGATGGAGGCCCTCCGCGATGCGAGCCTCGCCGACGGCCTCCCGCTCGACGACCCGGAACTCGTGCGGCGGCTCGCCCGGGCCTTCGACATGCATCCGTGGGTGCGCGAGGTGCTCGGCGTGGAGGTGCGCCACCCGGCGGCGGCCGTGATCCGCGTCCGCTGCCGCGAGCCCGTGGCGATGGTGGCGGTGCCCGGCGGCCTGCTGGCCGTGGATCCCGATGGCGTGGTGCTGCCGAGCGAAGACTTCTCCGCCGAGTCGGCCGCGACCTATCCGAAGGTGTCGGGGATCGCGACCGGTCCGCGGGGCGCCGTGGGGTTTCCGTGGGGCGACCCGCTCGTCGAGCAGGCGGCGGCGCTCGCTGCTGCCCTCGGGCCCGACTGGTCGCGGCTCGGACTCGTCGAGTGCCGGCCTGTGGCGGGGCGGCAGCCGACCGCGTGGGAACTCGTCTCG
>CAXNJC010000045.1:0-7917 GCA_964202525.1 Pirellulales bacterium | reverse complement strand
AACGGCAGGCCGACTGGTACGAGCAGTCGATCCTCCCGAAGGCCCGCGAGACGGTGCAACTCACGCAGCAGCTCTACGCCCGGGGCGAGGTGACGTTTCTCAGTCTGCTGCAGGCCCAGCGGATCCTCACCGAGACGGAGCTGGCCTTCGTCGAGGCCCAGGCCGACCGCTGGACCGGGGCGGTGACGATCGCCGACCTGCTCCAGCTCGACGCCTTTCCGCCCACCGACGCGGCGCCGGCCACGGTGCCGCCGCCGCAGGGTGGTCCCGAGGCCATGCCGCCCCGCGATCCGAATGCCGGCCCGCCGCCGGCGGCCGAGTTCGTGCCGCGGCCCGTGCCAATTCCGCTCCCCGCTCCGTGAGGCCGGCCTTCCCCAGCCAGGCTGCCTGCAGTCCCGGTGGCCGGGTCGCCCCGCCGCTGTGCCGCCGGTAGCATGGCTCCGATGACGAGGTTCGCATGACGACCGCGACTCCCTCAGAGCCCGAACAGCTCGCCAGCCGAGCGCCGGCGGGCTCGCGGTCGCGGGTGGTAGCTTCGGTCCTCCGGGGTTTGCCCGGCACTGTCGTGCTCGCGCTCGGCGGACTCGCGTGGTGGTGGCTCGCGACGCATCACTTTCCCGGCGGCGACGAGCACACCGCGCCAGCCGACGTCGGCCCCGCGCAGGCCGGCCGGTCGTCGACCGTCCAACTGCCGGCGGGCGCGGCCCTGGACACCATCGGCCTGGCAATCGTCGACACCCGCCCGCTGCGGCCGCGGCTCACCGTGCCGGGCCGGCTCGACTACGACGCCGGTAGCCGAGTCGACTACGAGTCGCCGGTGGAGGGCATCGTGTCGCGAATCTGCGTGACACCCCGGCAGCGGGTCGCCAAGGGGGATTCGCTCGCGGAAATCTCCAGCCCCGAGGTGGGCATGGCCCGCGACGACGTCGCGAAGCGCGAGGCCGAGCGGGAGATCGCCAGCCGGGCGGCGGAGTGGGGCTCTACGATCGCCGACAACGTGCAGTCGCTGCTCACCGTCCTCAAGGAGCATCCTCCGCTCGACGAGCTCGAGCGGAGGTTCGAGGGTCGCACCCTCGGCGATTACCGCGAGAAGATCATGGGCGCCTACTCGCGGCTCCTGCTCGTGGAGAAGGTCGATGCCGGGACGAGACAACTGGGCGAGGGTGGCGTGCTCTCGGGCCGCATCGTGGAGGAGCGGACGAGCAACCTCGAGGTCGCCAGAGCGAGCTTCGCCGCGGCCTGCGAGAGCGCTCACTTCGAAACGGTGCAGGACTGCGCCCGGAAGCGGGCCGACCTCGAGCAGGCAGAGCGGCTTCTCCAGGTGGCCCGCGAGAACCTGCGCACCCTCGTCGGAAGCCGGCTCGACGATGCCGCCGCCGACGTCGTCGCCGGGACCGTCCCTGCCGACGACGTCGCGTCCGGCGGCGCGACGCTCAGCGGGATCGCCCTCCGCACGCCGTTGGCGGGCGTCGTCGAAGAGATCTTCGTGAGTCGAGGTGAGCGCGTCACCAGCGGCGAGCGCATGTTCATCGTCGCCGACACAACGAGGCTCTGGGTCCGGGCACAGGTGCACGAAAAGCAGTGGACCACCGTGGAGGTGACCGAAGGTCAGGACGTCGGAGTCTCGGTACCGGGGGCGGGAGAGCATCGCGCCCGGGCCACGATCAACCACGTGGCAGCGACCGTCGATCCGGAGTCGCGGAGCGTGCCGATCGTGGCCGACCTGACCAACGATGACGCCCACTACAAGCCGGGTATGTTCGTCTGGGTGGAACTGCCCCAGGGCCGGCCCCGCGACGTGCTCTCCGTGCCGGCCGCCGCCGTGATGCGGCATGACGGCCGGGCGTTCGTGTTCGTGCCCGATGGCGACGGTTTCCGCCGCGTCGACATCGACATCGGGATCGAGAGCGACGACTTCATCGAGGTCACCCGCGGGCTCCGCGCCGGCCAGCAGGTGGTGGACCGGGGCGGGTTCCTGCTCAAGAGTGAGTTGCTGCTCGAAGACGATGGCTGACGCGGGGCCCCGAGCGACCGCCACGGAGGATACGGCGTGCTGTCCGGTGTGATCACGTGGTCGTTGTCGAACCGAGCGCTCGTGATCGCGCTCTTCGTGCTCATGGCGCTCAGCGGTCTGTACGCTGCGACGCGGATTCCGGTCGATGCCGTGCCGGATCTCGTCAACGTGCAGGTCCAGGTGGTCACCGAGGCGGGCACCCTGCCGCCACTCGAAGTCGAGCGACTGATCACCTACCCGGTCGAACTGGCCATGAGCGGGCTGCCGGGCGTCGAGGAACTCCGCAGTGTGTCCCGGCTGGGCATCTCGCTGGTCACGATCGTGTTCGCCGAGGGCACCGACATCCTCCGGGCTCGGCAGCTCGTTGCCGAGCGGCTGCCGGCCGCCCGCGGCGGCATCTCGCTGCCCGACGCCGAGCCCGAACTCGGCACGCTCTCCACCGCCCTCGGCGAGATCCTGCAGTTCGAGCTGCGGGGCCCCGACCGCACCCTGATGGATCTCCGCAGCATCCTCGAGTGGGACGTGGCCCCGGTGATGCGAACGGTCCCCGGAGTGACCGACATCAATGCCCACGGCGGCTACGCCAAGGCGTACGAGGTTCAGGTCGACCCGGACCGGCTGTCGTCACACGGCATCTCCCTCGCCGAGGTGCTCGAGGCCCTCGAGCGGAACAACGCCAGCACCGGGGGCGGCTACATCGTCCGCAACGGCGAGCAGCGGTTCATCCGTGGCGAGGCCCTGCTCCGCACCGTCGCCGACATCGAGCGGGTGATCGTGCGAAGTCCGGCCGGCGGAGTGCCCGTGCTGGTCCGCGACGTGGGCACGGTGCGGATCGGCGCCCTGCCCAGGCAGGGCGCGGCCACCCGCGACGGTCGCGGCGAGGTGGTCACCGGCATGGTGATGATGGTCCGCGGCGAGAACAGCCGCCGCGTGGTCACCGCGGCGAAGGAGAAGCTTGAGGAGGTGCGCCAGTCGCTGCCCCCCGGCGTGGAGCTCGAGATCCTCTACGACCGCTCCGACCTCATCGCCCGCACGCTCGACACCGTGCTGCACAATCTCGCCGAGGGCGGGCTGCTGGTGATCGGGGTACTGCTCGTGCTCCTGGGCAACGTCCGGGCCGGGCTGATCGTGTCGCTGGCGATCCCACTGTCGATGCTGTTCGCCGCCAACCTGATGTGGGCGGTCGGCATCCCCGCCAGCCTGATGAGTCTCGGGGCCATCGACTTCGGACTCGTGGTCGACAGCTCCGTGATCATGGTCGAGAACTGCGTCCGCCGCCTCGGCCTCGCGCGGCCCTCGGCATCGCGGATCGACATCGTCCGCGACGCCGCCATCGAGGTTCGCGGCCCCACGATGTTCGGCGAGCTGATCATCGCGATCGTCTACCTACCGATCCTGTTTCTCGAGGGCACGGAGGGCAAGCTCTTCAGGCCCATGGCACTGACGGTGCTGTTCGCGCTCCTCGGATCCCTGGTGATCTCGCTGACGTTGATGCCAGTGCTCGCAGCGACGGTGCTGCCTCGGGAGGAGGAGCACGAGCCGCTGATCATGCGGCTGTTCCACCGGCTCTACCGGCCGCTGGCGGCGCTCGCGGTGCACCATCCGGTGGTGATCTCGCTCGTGGCGGCGATGCTCGTGGGGATGAGCGTGCCCGTGGCCCTGCGGCTGGGGGCCGAGTTCATGCCGCGGCTCGACGAAGGGGACCTGCTGGTCGAGGTCAACCGGCTCCCGAGCGCCACCCTCGAGGACTCCCTTCCGCTGACCACGCAGATTGAGCAGGTGCTCGGCGAGTTTCCCGAGGTGAAGACGGTGTTCTGCAAGACCGGGCGGCCCGAGATCGCCAACGACATCATGGGCGTCCAGCAGACCGATGTGTGGGTGATGCTGAAGCCGCGGGCGTCGTGGCCGGTGGGCGTCACGCGGGACGCGCTCGTGGAGCGGATGTCGACGGCCCTCACGACCGAGGTGCCGGGTGCCAACTTCGGCTTCAGCCAGCCGATCGAGATGCGGGTCGACGAGCTGGTGGCCGGCGTGAAGGCCGACGTCGCCGTGCTCGTCTACGGCGACGACCTCGACACGCTCGGAGGGCTCGGCAAGAGGATCGAGGGCGTGCTGCGCGACATTCCGGGGGCCGCCGACGTTCGGGCCGACTGGCAGGCGAACGTGCCGACGCTGCGAATCGACGCCCGGCAGGACCAGCTCGCGCGGCATGGGATCAACGGGATCGACGTGATGCAGACCGTGTCGGCCATGGGGGGCATCCAGACCGGCGTGGTCTACGAGGGACGACCGCGGTTCCCGCTGGTCGTCAAGTTCCCCGACGCGTGGCGGGAGGACGAGGATCTCGTGCCCCAGATCCCGGTCGAGGCGACAGGCGGCCGCCCGGTGCCGCTCGGTGAGCTCGCCGACATCCGCATCGAGGAGAGCCCACCGTCGATCGAGCACGAGAACTCGCGGCGGCGCACGTTCGTGTCGGCCAACGTCCGCGGTCGCGACGTGGCCAGCTTCGTCGCCGAGGCCCAGCGCCGGATCGCGGCGGAGGTGCCGCTTCCGGCCGGCTACGCGATCGAGTGGGGGGGCGACTTCGAGAACCTCCTGAGCGCCAGCCGCCGGCTGCTCCTGATCACGCCGGTCGTGCTCGGGCTGATTGCGCTGTTGCTCTACACCAGCTTCAAGTCGCTGCGTCTGGCGACCCTGATCTTCTGCGCAGTCCCGGTCGCAGCATCGGGCGGCATCGCGGCGCTCGCCCTGCGGGGGATGCCGTTCTCGATCGCCGCCGGCGTGGGCTTCGTCGCACTGTTCGGTGTCGCCGTGCTCAACGGGCTCGTCTGGGTGGCGGGTGCCGAGCATGCCCGGGAGGGAGGGCTCGCGCCGCGGGAGGCCGCACTCGTCACGGCGGAGGTCCGCATCCGTCCGGTGCTGATGACGGCGCTGGTCGCGAGCCTCGGCTTCCTGCCGATGGCCCTGGCGACGTCGGCCGGGGCCGAGATCCAGCGGCCACTCGCGACCGTGGTGATCGGCGGCATCATCACGAGCACGCTGCTGACGGCGTTCGTGATTCCCGCGATCTATCCGTGGTTCGCCCCGCGGCTGAAGCCTCGGTGACGGTGCTTCCGCCACCGCCATCGGCCGGGGGACCGCCGGCTCAGCACGAGCGCCGCCAGGGCCAGGGGCCAGGTCGCGATCCCGGCGATCGGTTCCGGGACGACCGCGATACCGCTGGCCCCCGTGGACGGGTTGTAGCCGCCCAGGTCATACAGGCCCGTGGCGATGAAGTCGGCGGCGTCGAGCATGTCGACCAGACCGTCGTAGGTGAAATCGCCCTCGGCCCACGTCGCCGGCCGGCCGGTGTCGAACGCGCGGACCGCGAGGAAGTTGGCCGCGTCCAGCAGGTCGATCTGCCAGTCGAGATTGGTGTCGCCGCCCGCGGCGTAGGCGAACCGCAGCGAGCCGTCTCCCTGGTCGAGCCAGCCGACGGTGCGGGCGAGGCCCCGAGCCGCGTCCGCCGCCGCGGCGGTCGAGGTGACTCCGTGCGGGCCGCTCCACGAACCATCGCCGCGGCCGCCCAGCAGCTGGACCATGAGATCCTCCGGCGACAGACCGCCGGCCACACTGATGCTGCCCCGACCGACATCGACCCTGCCGCCGCCGGCGCCGGGGGCTGACGACGCGTTGACGACCACGACGCCCTTCGAGGCCAGGTCGGTGATCCAGACGTTCGGTCCGGTGGTCTGCAGGCCCCACTGCACGTGCCGCGTGGGGTCGTTGAGGGCCGTCAGGCTGACGGAGAACTCACCGGTGGACGAGATCGGCACCTGCGACTCCACCATGGAGCTGAAGTCCGCAGAGAAATCACGAATGAACGCCTTCACGGCCCACTTCCCGGAACCGCTGAGCAGGGTGTGGGCGGCCACGGTGCCGCTGAATCGCACCGTCTCGCCGGCGTAGGTGCCGGTGGCCTGCCCGTACACGTTGGCCTCGACCGTCTTGTTGCCGGCGGCTCCGGGCCGGCCGCTGGGCGTGAACCAGTAGGAGCTGGTGTCGCTGACGACGCACGGGGCGAGCGTCACGCTCGTGTCGCTCGTGAACGTCGCCTGCAGGTCCGCCACGGGGGACACCTGCCCCCAGAGATACGTGCCGCCGTTGGCCGGCAGTTCGTAGATGTTCCGGTAGCCCTGCGTCATGACCGCCCGGTCGATCGTGAGCGGAATCGCCGCGCCGAAGTCGAGCGACTGCACGCTCACCAGCTGCGGGACGTCGCTCCGTAGGGTCACGGCGGCTGCGGCGTCGAGCGTAACCCCGGCGAGGGTCGTCGAGCCCGGGGCGTCGATGGCGAGCGTCGCCCCGGCTTGCACCGTCACCGGGCTGGCCGCCAGGCCCGCTGTGGTGGCGACCCGCAACGTGCCCGCTTCGATCGCGGTCGGCGCCGTGTAGGTATTGGCGGCGTCGAACACGATCGTGCCTCCGCCGCTCTTGGTGACCTTCGAGGCGGCGGGGATCGACGGCCGGCCCCCTGCCGCCTGGGTCTGCAGGCCGCTGGGCACGTTGAACGTGATCGCGGGCGGCGCCGCGGTGAACACCCGCACGTAATCGACGAGCATCTGCGAGGGAAACGGCGTGGAGGCATCGGGCGAGCCCACGTAGTTGCCCCCCACGGCGAGATTCACCAGCAGCGAGAACGGCTTGTCGAAGGGGGCGGGGTAGGCGCCTCCCGCGCTCCACCAGTCCGTCTTCGTGGCGTAGAGCTCGTCGTCCACGTACCACCGCAGCGCGGGCGACGGCGACACATCCCACTCGAGGGCGTAGGTGTGGAAGTCGGCGATCGTCTGCCCGGCCGGCAGCATCCGCACGCTCTCGCTCCACACGTTGTTCGGCCAACTGCCTCCGTAGTGGATGGTGCCGGCCACGCGGCCGGGCTGCTGCCCCCGGGCTTCCATGATGTCGATCTCACCCGACGCGGCCCAGCCACCGTAGGTGTCGGTCTCGGGCAGCATCCAGAACGCGGGCCAGAAGCCGCGGCCGATGGGGAGCGCGGCCCGCATCTCGAATCGACCTCCCAGCTGGCTGAAAAGCCCCTCCGTCTTCAGCCGGGCCGAGGTATAGCCCATGCCGCCGAACGATTCCGCGCGGGCCCTGATGGTGAGCAGGCCGTCGCCGACGGAGGCATTCTGCGGGCGGTCGGTGTAGTACTGCAGTTCGTTGTTGCCCCAGCCCGTGAGCCCGTACTGGGAGCCCGTCCCGATGTCGTGCGTCCAGAGGAGCGGCTTGATGGTCGTGCCGTCGAACTCATCCTGCCACGACGCGTACGGAAAGTCCGCCGCGGCTCCCCGCACCCGGGCCGGCGTCGCGGCAGCACAGACACCCAGCGCGACGCCCGTTAGCGCGAGCACGAAGGAGCGGCGGCTTCTGGCAGCGACCATGGCGGAACCGAATTCTACCCAGGCCCCGCATGCACGACACGGAATCGGTCCGCCGGATAATCTCGGTCAGCGGGTCCGCCGCCGAACCGCGAGGTCGTCGCGAATGGTCCGGCACACGCCCTCGGTCAGGCCGTAGGCGGAGAACGCCCCGGCGAGGATCAGGAGGCCCGCGGCGGGGATCAGGCTCATCATCAAGAGGATGCCCTGCCGGGCCGACTCGGAGAGTGCGACGTTGGCCTGGTAGCCGTAGTGCTCGAGGAGGAATCCGGCGATCGCGGCTCCGATCCCCATGCCCGCCTTCTGCGCACACGTGGTCGCCGAGAAGATGATGCCGGTGGTGCGGGCTCCGAACTTCCACTCGGCGTAGTCGGCCGTGTCGGCGACCAGCGTCCAGTAGAGTGTGGCGTTGATGCCCGCCGCGATCATGCCTAGTAGGTGAAAGATGAAGATCAGACCAGCCTGATCGGGCAGCAGGCGGTAGAA
>CAXNJC010000044.1:0-8013 GCA_964202525.1 Pirellulales bacterium | reverse complement strand
GCGCTGATACGAGCTGTCGAACACCTTCCCATTGTCGAGCCAGCCGTGGTAGTGCACCGTCACGCGGCTGGTGGACTTGGGATTGGCCCCGGCGCCCTTCCGCAGCACGCGGTACTTCAGCCCCGAGGGCGTGGTGGCGAACGTCTTGGGCGCGTCGGCGTCGATCGCGCCGGCTCCCTTGGGCAGGCTGGGGTGGGCGACTTCCTGGGCCACGACAAACTCCATGGTGAAAAGGGACAGGGCGACGAGGGCGACGGCGGCGACACGCACGACGATGACTCCTGGATGGGACGGAAGCCGCGGCATCATACCCGGACGCCGCCCGCCGGGGGGCGGGCCATGAGCCGCTCGATCTCGTCGGGCTCGATCGGGACGTGGCTGGTGAGGTCGACGGGGCCGTTTTCCGTCACCAGCACGTCGTTTTCCAGCCGCACGGCGAACCCCTCCTCCGGGATGTAGATGCCCGGCTCCACCGTCATCACCCAGCCCGCCTCCAGGGGGCCGTCGAGCGGGGCGAGGTCGTGGACACCGAGGCCCAGCGAATGGCCGAGGCCGTGCATGAAGTATTTGCGGCAGGCCGGCTCGGCGGCGGAATCCCGCTCCGCCTGCTCGGGGGTGATCAGCCCGAGGCCCACCAGCTCCCGGGCCATCTCGACCTGCGCCGCCCGCTTCCAGTCGCGGAGGCCTGTGCCCACGGTCGTGCGGTCGATCGAACTTCGCAGCACCCGCAGCACGGCGTCGTACACGGCCCGCTGCCGCGGGGTGAACCGGCCGCTCACCGGATAGGTCCGCGTCAGGTCGCTGGCATAGTTGGCGTACGACGCGCCCACGTCCACGAGCACCAGCTCGCCGGCCGCGCAGGGCTGGTCGTTGTCGAGGTAGTGGAGCACGCAGGCATTGGTCCCGGAGCCGATGATCGGCTCGTAGGCCATCCGGCCCCGGCGGCGGATGAACTCGGCGGCGAGTTCGGCCTCGAGTTCGTGCTCCATCACGCCGGGCTTGAGGGCGGCCAGCATCCGCTCGAGCCCGGCGCCGGTGATGTCGGCCGCCCGGCGGATCAGCGCCACCTCCGCCGGCGTCTTCACCGCCCGCAGCCGGCGGAGGATCGGCGCGAGCCGCTCGAAGCGATGGAGCGGATACTGCGCGATCAGGCGGCGGGCCATCCGCAGGTCGCGGCTCTCCACCTCGATCACGGCCCGCTCGTGTTCGTTGGCGTTGAGAAACACCGCGCCGCACTCGCAGAGCAGCGCATGGAGGACGGCCGGCAGTTCGGAGGTCCAGCGAACCTTGGCGACACCCGCGATCTGCGTGGCCCGCTCCTTCGTGAGCTTCTCGCCCTCCCAGGTGGCCAGGTGCTCGTTGGGCTGCCGCACGAAGAGGATCTCGCGGTTGGCGGGATCGTTGGCCGAGGGGGCGAGCACGAGCACGCTCTCCTCCTGCTCGATGCCGCTGGCCCAGAACAGGTCGCCGGCGGGCTGGATCCGCAGGGTGCCGTCGCCGTTGGTCGGGAGGATGTCGGCGGCGTGGATGATCGCCACCGCGTCCGGGGGCAGCTGCTGCACGAGCCGACGGCGATTCGCGATGAACAGGGCGGGATCGATCGGCGCGTGGCGCATGCAGGCTCCTCGGGAATGGGGCCGACATTGTGATGGTTTGCCCGGCGGTCGCAAGGCGAGGCCGCCGCTAGACTCTGGCGCCCCGGCATGCCGTGGGGCACGCCCTTTCGCAGGAGTTGCCGCCGATGGCCAGCACCGCACCGATTCTCGTCGCCGGCACGTGGCGGCCCCCCTCACTGGAGGGCTCTTATCGGGCCGTCGATCCCGCGACCGGATCCGACCGCGAGGCGCTCTGGCCGGTGAGCAACTGGCGCGATGTGGACGAGGCGCTCGACGCCGCCACGGCCGCGGCGCGGGAGCTGGCGGCGCTGCCGGGCCGGCGGCTCGCCGAGTTTCTGGAGCGGTATGCCGCCAGGCTCGAGGCCCGCGCGGCCGACCTCGTGGCAGCGGCGCACGCGGAGACGGGGCTCGCCGTGAAGCCGCGGCTCGCCGACGTGGAGATGCCGCGGACGCTCGACCAGCTCCGCCAGGCCGCGGCGAGCGCCCGCGAGGGCACGTGGCGGATGGCGATGATCGACCACGCCAAGAACATCCGCGCGTTTGCCACCGGCCTCGGCCCCGTGGTCGTGTTCCCGCCGGCGAACTTCCCGTTTGCCTATGGCGCCGTGACCGGCGGCGACTTCGCGGCGGCCATCGCGGCCGGCAACCCCGTGATCGCGAAGGCCCATCCGGGCCATCCCTCGGTGTCGCTGCTTGCGGCTGAGGAGGCGGTGGCGGCGCTTGCCGACACGGGCCTCCCGCCCGCCACGGTGCAGCTGGTGCACGGCCTCGAGCCGACGGTCGGCGAGCGGCTCGTGGCCGATCCCCGCGTGGGCGCCACCGGCTTCACGGGCAGCCAGGCCGCCGGTGAAAAACTCTTCCGGGCCGCGACCGCCGCGGGCCGCGTGATCTGGGTGGAGATGGGGAGCGTGAATCCCGTCGTGCTCCTGCCCGGGGCGCTCGCGGAGCGCGGGCCCGCGATCGCCGACGAGCTCACCGCCAGCGTGACCGGCTCGGCGGGGCAGTTCTGCACGAAGCCGGGTGTGGTGTTTCTCGTCGGCGACGCCGCCGGACGCAGCTTCACGCAGACGCTCGCCGGAAAGTTCGCGGCGATCGGCCCGCAGGTGCTCCTCGGCCCGGCCGGCTGCGACCGGCTCGTGGCGTCGATCCGCGGGCTCGAGCAGGCCGGCGCGCGGATCCTCGCGGGCGGGGCCGATGCCGCGGGGCCGGCGAGCCACGTGCCGGTGCTCCTCGAGGTGAGCGGGCAGGAACTGCTCGCCCAGCCCGACGCCCTCGTCGTCGAGGCCTTCGGCAACGCCACGGTGCTCGTCGTCTGCGGGTCGCTCGACGAGCTCGAGCAGGCAGTGGCCTGCGTGCACGGCTCGCTCGGCGCGAGTCTCTACGCGGCGCACGATGGAGGCGACGACGCGGCCTTCGCGGCGGTGGTGCCGCTGCTCGTGGACCGCGCCGGCCGCATCATCGAGAACCGCATGCCGACGGGCTTGGCCGTCGTGCCGTCGATGCAGCACGGCGGCCCGTGGCCGTCGGCCGGGCCCCCTTTCTTCTCGGCCGTCGGGTTTCCGTGGACGATGCTCCGCTTCGCCCGCCGCGTGTGCTGCGACGGCTGGACGGAGTGCCGCCTGCCCGCGATCGTCCGCGACGCGCCCCCCGAGGGCCGCCCCTGGCGGTACGTCGACCACGCGTGGACCCGCGGGTAAGCCTGCGGCCGTCAGGCGAAGGCCCGCTGCAGCCGCTCGAGCACCTCGACGAGCCGTGCGGTCGGGCAGGCGACGTTGAGGCGGATGAAGCCAGGGGCGCCAAAATCGCGGCCGTCGGAGGGACCGAGGCCCGCCGCCTCGCAGGCCGCCTGCGGGTCGGCCACGCCGCTTGCGCGGCAGTCGATCCAGGCGAGATAGGTGGCCTCGGCCGGCACGCACGCGAGGCCGGGGATGCCCGCCACCGCGTGCTGCACGAGCGTGCGATGGTGGCGGAGCAGCTCGATGAGCCGCCGCCGCCAGGGATCGCCGTGCTCCCAGGCCGCGATCGCCGCGGCATAGCCGAGCGGGTTGACCATCGGCACGAGCCCGCCGCCCGCCGCCCGCCAGCGGCGGCCGAGCATCGCATCGGGCAGGATCGCCGCCGCACAGCCGAGCCCCGCGAGGTTCCAGGTCTTCGACGGCGCCACCAGCGTGATCGCCGCGCGGGCCGCCGGATGCTCGAGGCTCGCGAAGGGCACGTGCTGCGGGCCGCCATGATCCTCGTCGAGCAGGAGATCCGACCAGATCTCGTCGCTCACCACCGTGATCCCGTGCCGCGCGGCGAGGTCAGCCAGCTGCAGAAGCTCCTCGCGGCGAAACACCGTGCCCGTGGGATTGTGCGGATGGCAGAGCCAGAGGAGCTTTGATCGTGGCGACACCGCCGACTCGACCGCGGCGACATCGATGGCCCAGGAGCCGGACCGCTGCACGAGCGGGATCCGGACGCACCGCCGGCCCGCGAGCCCGGGGAGCGTGAGGAACGGCGGATAGACGGGCGCGAACGTGAGGATCTCGTCGTCGGGCTCGGCCAGCAGGCGGGCCGTGATCGCCAGGCCCGTGACCACGCCCGGCGTGGCGACGATCCGGGCGGGGTCGACCAGCCAGCCGTGCCGCCGCAGCAGATGGGCGGCGAGCCCTTCGCGGAACCCCGGCGGCTCGTGCGTGTAGCCGAAGATGCCGTGGTCGACCCGCTCGTGGATCGCGGCGAGCACCTCGGCCGGCGCGGGAAAGTCCATGTCGGCCACCCACACCGGCATCACGTCGCGGTCCGCGTAGCGGTCCCACTTCTCGGAGCCGGTGCCGCGGCGGTCGGGGCACGATGCAAACGGATCGTCGGCGAAGGCTGGCATGGCGAGAGTGTAGCCC
Organism: Pirellulales bacterium; assembly: GCA_964202525.1. Classification (GTDB taxonomy): domain Bacteria; phylum Planctomycetota; class Planctomycetia; order Pirellulales; family UBA1268; genus QWPN01. The sequence goes on along the minus strand of CAXNJC010000044.1, from coordinate 3,515 downwards.
GCGTAGACTGTCACCTCGCCGGGCGGGGTGCGCCTGGCTGCCAGTTCGCGGGAGGGATGCCCTTGGCCACCTCGACACGTCGTCACTTTCTCGGCTCGTCGGCCCTCGCGCTCGCGGCGGCCGCGGCTGCATCGCCGGCAGCGGCCGCCGAGCCGGCCCCGCGGCGGTTCTCGCTGATCGGGTTCACGAAGCCCTTCGCCGGGCTCTCGTTCGCCGACACCGCCGACGTCGTCGCCGACGTGGGCTGGGACGGCGCCGAGGTGGCGGTGCGGAGCGGCACCTCCACGCACATCCAGCCCGACCGCGTGGAGGACGATCTGCCGCGGATGGTCGAGGCGCTCGCGGCACGCGGCAAGGAACTCACAATCGTCACCACGAGCGTCGTGACGCTCGACGCGGCCGGCGCGCGGGTGCTCGCAGCCACGGCCAAGGCGGGCATCCGGCGGGTGCGCCTCGGGTTTCTCAAGTATCCAAAGCAGGGGGGCGATCCGCTCGAGCAGGTCGCCGAACTCCGCGCAGCGCTCGCCGACGTGGCCGCCGCGTGCCGCGATCTCGGCCTCCAGGCCGGCTACCAGAACCACTCGGGCGCCGAGTACGTGGGCGCGGCGGTCTGGGATCTCCACGAGGCCTTCCGCGATCTCGATGCGACCCAGGTGGGCGCGTGCTTCGACATCGCGCATGCCACCGTCGAGGGCGGGCTCGCCTGGCCGCTCCACGCCCGCCTGATGGCCGAGCGGTTCGTGGCGGTCTTCTGCAAGGACTTCTTCTGGGAGAAGACCGACAGCGGCCAGAAGCTTCGCTGGTGTCCGCTCGGCGAAGGGGTGGTGCAGAGGTCGTTCTTCGACTGGCTCAAGACCACCTCCTTCTCCGGTCCGATCAGCCAGCACCACGAGTATGGCGGCCTCGGCACGGGGCCCGGCATGGTGGCGCAGCTGAAGCGGGATCTCGACCGGCTCCGCGGCTGGCTCGACGGCTAGCGGGAGCGCGGGCATGCACGACGACGCGGTCGGGATCGTGCTGGCCGGCGGCCGCTCGGAGCGGCTCGCGCCGCTCGGCTTGGGTGCCGGCGGCAAGGCGGGGCTCGCGGTCGGCGGACGGCCGTGCCTCGAGCGGGTGTGCACGGCGGTTGGCGCGGTGGTGCCGCGGGTGCTCGTGGTGGCGGCGGCCGGACAGCCGCTGCCGCTGCTGCCGCCGGGCGTGGAGATCGTCCGCGACTCGACGCCCGACGGCGGGCCGCTGGCGGGCCTGCGCGACGGGCTCGACGCGGCCCGCTCGGGCGGGGCCCGCCGGGCGTTCGTGGTGTCGTGCGACGTGCCGCTGGTGCGGGCGACGGTGGTGGATCGACTGCTGGCGATCGCCGCGTCGTCGGCCGCCAGGATCGTGGTGCCCGTCGTCGACGGCGTGCCGCAGGTGCTCGTGGCGGTGATCGCCTGCGACCTCGCCGACACCGTTCGCGGGCATGCCGCCGCGGGCCGCGGGCCCCGCGCGGTGGTCGCCGAACTCGTGGCGCGCGATCCCGTCGCGGTGCGGTTCGTGGGTCCGGAAGAGCTCAGGGAGGTCGATCCGGAGCTCGAGTCGTTCCTCGACATCGACACGCCGGACGACCTCGCGCGGCTCGAAACCCGGGGAATCCCGCCTTCTAGGGGCTGAGGGGGCACTCCTATACTCCGCCGCATGGCGAGGCGACATTCCGGTCACGCTGCGGGATCGAGGCCCCGGCGCCGCTGGGCGGCGGGCGTGCTCACGCTCGCCGCGGTCGCCGCGGTCGTCTGGTTCGCTCCCGATCTGGCCGTGCTCACGCCGCTGCGGGATCAGCCGCTGGCCCTGGCCTTCGCCGGCATCGACGGCAGCATCGCGAGCAGCGGCGCGCGGTGGCGATGGGTCGGCGGCGTGGAGTATCGCGACGTCGTCCTCCGCGACCGCGTTGGCAGGCCGGCGGTGATCGTGCCCCGGCTGCTCCTCGACCGGGGCGTCGCCCGGATCGCGGTCGACCGCGGCAACCTCGGCACCGTCCGCCTCGTCGATCCCGAGGCGCTCGTCGAGGTGCGGGGCGACGGCAGCTCGCTCGAAGACGTGCTGGCTCCGTGGCTGGCGCGATCGGGCTCGGCCCCGGCGCTCGAGTTCGAGGTGGTCAACGACACGATCGAACTCGTGGACATGGCGCGGCGGGATGCGTGGCGGCTGTCCGACGTGATCGCGGCGGGCACGCTCCTCGGTGACGGCCGGATCGCGGGCTGGACGGCCGCGGGGCGGCTGCGGCACTCGGGCGGGCCGGCCGACCAGCCGCCGGCCGCGGCCACGCCCACCGCGCCGTCGGCGCACGGCCACCTCGACCGCGCCACGATCCCCACGGCCGCGGCGGCGGTGCTCGTGCGGGACGGCGGCTGGACGATCTCGTCGCCGCCGGCGGCCGCCGACGGATCCCGGGCCGTCACGGTCGCCGGGCATCGCGTGCCGCTGGGCTTCTCGAGCGTCGTCGCCTCGCGGTTCGGCCTGCCGCAGCTCGTCGACGGCATCGCCGACGTGCGGCTCGACATCGCCGACACGGCCGAGGGCCGCCGGGCGCAGGGGTCGCTCACCGTCGAGCAGTTCGCCGTCTGCGACGCCACCGATCTCGCCGAGCGGTTCGCCATCGAGCGGTGCGACGTGCCGTTCGACCTCACGATCGTGGGCGACACGCTCGTGGTCCGGCGGCTGGCCGCGGCGTCGCCCATGGCGCGGGCGGATCTGGTGGGTCGCGTGCGGCTCCCGGGCGGCGACCTCCGTGGCTGGCTCGACGGACTGGTGTCGGATGATTTCACGCTCGCGGTGGATGTGGACCTCGCGGCCGCTGCGCACGCGCTCCCGGAGGGCCTGCGGGTGCGGCCGGATGTCCGCGTCACCGGGGGCAGTCTCCGCGTGGCCGCGGCGGCGCGGGCCGACGGCGCCGATCGGGTGCTCGAGCTGCGGACCACGGCCCGCGACCTCGCCGCCGAGCGGGCCGCGGCCGGCGCGGCTGCTGCGACCACGCTGGCATGGCCCGAGCCCTTCACGGCCTGGATCAAGGTGCGTCGCGGTGCGGCGGGCGGGGCCATGCGGATCGAGGAGGCACGGCTCGTGGCAGCCGCCGCGGAGCTCTCGGCCACCGGCGGCGCGGAGGGCGTGGGCGTGCAGTGGACGGCCGATCTCGGGGCGATCGCCACGGGGCTCGCCGAGGTGCTCGACCTCGGCCTGACGGCCACGGGCGCGTCGCGCGGCCGGCTCGATCTGGCGGCCGCCAGCCCCGCTGCTCCGGCGAAGATGACGCTCGCCGCCGAAGTCTCGGATCTCGAGGTGACGATGGCGGGCGGCCCGGTGTGGCGCGACGCCGAGGTGGCGATCGAGGCCGAGGCGGAGGGCAGCCTCACGGGGGGCCTGGCGGCGGTCGAGCGGGCGCGCGGGGTCGTGGCCTGCGGCGCCGACCGGCTCGAGGCCTCGATCACCGGCGGCGTGCTCGTCGATCTGCCCGCGGTGGCCGGGATCGCGGCGACGCGGGG